>JBHLRT010000373.1:0-3322 GCA_048882305.1 Candidatus Thorarchaeota archaeon | reverse complement strand
AAATGGATTGCTTCCCTGCAAGCCTCCGAGCGTAGGAGAACTGGCATTAAGACTCTCAAGGTTGGTTTCAACAAGGTTTTTGGTTATTACATTGAAGTATCCAAAGCTAATCTTTCGTTGGTACCTGAGGAGTATGAAAGGAAACAGACCTTAGCTAATGCCGAGAGATTCATCACTCCAGAACTAAAAGAACGCGAGTCTACCGTGTTGGCAGGTGAGGAACGGATTAACCAGCTGGAGTTCGAGCTCTATGAACAGCTCCGTGATGAAGTCAGACAAGTTACTAGCGTCCTACGCCAAGACTCAGAGGTTATTGCGATAACTGATGTCTTAGTATCACTGGCGGATGTAGCAGTTACGAGAAGATATAGCAGACCTAAAGTGACGGATGGAACTCGTATCAAGATAATTGATGGAAGACACGCATCTCTTGAGGTCATTCTTGGGCCAAATGAATTCGTACCCAATAGCATCGAGATTGGCGATGGCGGGACAACTTTAATGATTGTCACTGGACCAAACATGGCCGGCAAGAGCACGTACATGCGTCAATGCGCCATCATCGTTCTTCTCGCGCAGATGGGCGCTTTTGTTCCTGCTAAGAGTGCAGAAATTGGCATCGTTGACAGAATCTTCACACGAGTCGGAGCTTTTGATGACCTGACTGCAAGACAGAGTACTTTCATGGTAGAAATGGTAGAGACTGCAAACATTCTGAACAATGCAACTGAAAAGAGTCTGGTCATTCTAGATGAGATTGGGCGTGGCACCTCTACATTTGATGGGATGGCGCTTGCATGGGCTGTTGCAGAACGGATTGTGCAGATGAAGACCCGGGCACTCTTTGCTACACATTTTCATCAGTTGACAGATATGTCGAAGCAGTATCATGGTGTCAAGAACGTGCATACACTTGCTAAGGAAGCTGGAAATACAATTGTCTTTCTTCACAAGGTGGTTGATGGCGGAACCGACAGAAGCTATGGCGTACATGTAGCTGCTCTGGCAGGAGTTCCAGATGAGGTAGTCAAGAGAGCTAAGGCATTACTTGTAAGACTTGAGAAGGAGAATATCACTGCAGTTGACCTATCTGATGCAGACTTTGAGGACACCGAACAGTCAAGTCTCGAAGCATTAGTCATTGATGATCCACTAATCGAAAGGATAGAGCATATGGATCTTGACAGAACAACTCCGATGGATGCCTTAACTGAACTCAAGGAAATCCAGGATGATATCAAGCGTCGGAAGTCCTGATTTTCTCAAAGTTTAAACCCTTAGCGACCCACGGAAACCTCTATCGCCATAGTAAGAAGGAGCACTATTATGAAATGTAAAGACATGGTTGTAGCGGCGACTCAAAAAGATTGCACCACCGAGTTCTCTGATATCAGAAGGTGTTTTCACCCAGCTTGAGGTCTTCGTATCGAAATTTCCAAGTTTCTGCAACTCCCGATATTGCTCCTCTGTCAAAAGCTCAATGCCCATTGTAGATGCCATATCAATAGCATTACCTGATAAGCCGCCTGATTTCACACTCTTCGTGCTTTTAATCTTCTTTCTCGCTTCCTGCCCTTCATGGTCGTAGCAAACATATCTGCGACCATCAGGACTCTGAGATGAACAATCAAAGAAGATGTATTCATCCGTCTTTTTATCATACCCGACTACGTCTGGTTCGCCGCCAGTCCGTTCCATTTCATTTAGCGACCAGAGTTTCTCAGGATCAGCCTTCAGCCTTGACTGTATCTTGGCCCATTCAAGACCACTGTGACGGTTCATGTTTTCCTCAAAACGTGTCTTCAACATGTTAAGTAATTCTTCACGTTGTTTTGGTTGCAACTCTTTCTTGAGCTTACTAGTTGTCACTCTTATCTCACTGTAAAACCCTATAAGCTGTGAGATATAAAACTATAGTTAAGTATTAATGTCACTGCTGCAGACATTTGAGAAGATTAAAATCAAGGCAGTCAGAGGTTTGTTTATGCATAAACCTCTACTCACACCTTCAATCCTAGCAGCCAATTTTGCCAACCTTGAAGCAGATATCAAAGCAGCTGAAAGAGGTGGAGCAGACTATTTTCATCTCGACATTATGGATGGTCACTTTGTCCCCAACATCTCTTTTGGTCCTTGGGTTGCAAAGATAATGAAGTCAATCACTGATGTCCCACTTGATGCACATCTTATGATCACAAATCCACGAGAGTATATCCCAAAATTCATCGATGCGGGAGTAGAGCTAATCTATCCACACATAGAGGCATCATATGATGTCTATAGAACAGTCCAACTCATCCTCGATCATGGCGCTAGAGCGGGAATCACACTCAATCCAGCAACCTCTGTGCAGGCTGTTGAAGGAGTGATTGACCTCATAGATTCTGTTCTAATTATGAGTGTTTGTCCGGGTTTTGGTGGGCAGAAGTTTATTCCTTCGACAATGAAGAAGATTTCAGATCTTCGAACATTACTTGATGAACTAAAACCTAGTGTTCGGATTGCAGTTGATGGTGGTGTTATTGTGGAAAACGTAGGAGACCTACGAAAAGCAGGTGCAGACTTCTTCATTTCAGGATCAGGCATATTCAAAGCACCGGATATTGAACAGAGGGTACGTGAATTCAAGAAAGCAATGCAATGAGAGCCACACCCTACGTTTTAAATCCGACAATAATTCTATCTCTGATAGTAGAACCTAGGTTCTGGTCACGACAGGAGAGAATTACGGTTGAAATTCTTCATTGATACTGCCAATGTTGACGCAATACGGAAAGCGCATGAAAGAGGAATGGTTGATGGTGTCACAACCAATCCATCTCTTGTAGCAAAAGAAGGTCGCGAGTTCAGAGAAGTCATAGACGAGATTGCGTCATTTGTAAAAGGACCAATCAGTCTTGAAGTTGTTAGTGAAGACGCTGATGGCATGTTGAAAGAAGCAAGAGAACTCAACGGATGGATTGACAATGCAGCCATCAAGATCCCCATGACATGGGAGGGTCTCAAAGCTGTAAAGGTGTGTGCAGAGGAAGGCATCCAGACAAATGTAACTCTAGTGTTCAGTCCAAATCAGGCCATACTCGCTGCAAAAGCTGGTGCGACATTCGTATCGCCATTCATAGGGAGATTAGATGATATTGGTCAAGTCGGTATGGAGGTTATCGAAAGCACAGTTCAGATATACCAGAACTATGGATTTGACACCGAGATTATTGTTGCTAGTATAAGACATCCAATTCATGTCTATGAAGCAGCTCTCATTGGTGCGGATATTGCGACAATTCCACCTGCTGTACTAGAAAAGATGGTAAACCATCCTCTG
>JBHLRT010000372.1:0-3322 GCA_048882305.1 Candidatus Thorarchaeota archaeon | reverse complement strand
AGATAAACTACGTCTAGCATCAGCAGAAGACGATTTTTCAAAGGAACAGTTAGAGGGGCTTATTAATGAAGTAAGTAGAGTTCAGAATAAGGATGGTGGAATACCTTTTGATGTACAACCTGGAAATCCAAGTTCGGTCAAAGAAACCGCTGAAATTCTGGCTTTGATTTCCAAATACAAATCTCAATGGTCTGATATCATTAATCAAATGGTCAGATTCATTGTATCTCGACAAAAGAACGATGGAGGATTCAGCGAATCTCTTAAACTTGATCCATATATCGAGGATAAATGGGGCGGCGGGATTGGTCGAGCTCATTATCCTGTAGCGAAGAGTATCACTTGGCTTACTGGCAAAGCACTTGAAGCGTTATGCTTGGTAGAATATAATGACTCTGAGCGCTTGAAAAGAGCTCGTGATTTCCTATTGTACAATCAATACGAGGATGGAAATTGGCCTGATTACATAGGATGTGATGAATCAGACCCGTTAGGAACAGGAAACATTCTCTTAGGTCTCAAGGCAGTAGGCGTCAATTCTGAAAACAAGGTTTTCAAAGATGGTAGAGCTGCATTACTTCAACATCTGAAGGATGCTGTTGAGATTAGTTCAACATTTGATATGGCTGATTTGACAGCTGTTGGCAAACCTAAGACGTCGCTTGAAGAAGAAGTGCTTCATAATGGTGTGGAACTAATAATAAAGAGTCAAAATGGGGATGGTGGATGGGCACCACTTGGGTCTAAAAAGAGTGACCCAGAATTAAGTTCCATTCTTGTCTTTATTGCTCTGAAGTTGAATAAGTATGCATGAACAATAGGTGGTCTTATGTCTGAGAAAGTGCTAGCTATTCTCAAGAAAGAGGGAAAATACATAGCTGGGGTATTTACTTCTCATGGTCTATATACAAGTTCACTTCCACTTGAGAGAGAAGCTGATGCCATCAAAGATGTGAATGCTTGTAAATTAACTCGAGAAGACACTTCTGAGAGATTGAATGCACTTGAAACTGTGTATGCAGTCCATGAAGGAGATAAAGATGCAGCTGTTAATGATATAGCACTAGACTTCTCTGGATTCACAGAAAAACAAATTGCAGTCCTAAAGGTAGTAATGATGATTCCTTTTGGATCAACTATGGCATATGGTGAGGTGGCTAGAAAAGCTGGTTTTCCAGGCGCAGCTAGGTTTGTTGGTAATGTTATGCGAATCAATCGTCTGGGACCTGTAGTTCCTTGTCATCGTGTTGTTTCATCAACAGGTCTTGGTGGTTATACTGGCGGTCTAGATAAGAAGATTGATTTACTAGCACGTGAGGGAGTTATTCGCGGAGAAATTTCGCAGAAGGCTTTACATAGGATTCCATGATTTCAGAAGTGGGACCTTTGGGTTTGGATGCGTGAACCTATGAACTTGAAAGTGCGAAGAAATGGCGACATCGTCGAGTTGCGGAAAGTAGAACTCGAAACATTGAGCCCTCCGTTATTCAGGACTCTCATAGGCTATAATTCACTTAAGAGGCTTGGATACTCAATATCCTTCATACGCCCCAAAAAAAGTTCCAGTGGTGACTTTGAACGGATTCGATACAACTTCATCGAACGAGGGATCATGACTCGCCAGCTTGAAGGCGAGCTCGAACCTGATATGAAGCGTGGTATCCTAAATCAATTGCCACGTGGCAACTTCTCAATCATTCTGCTTCTAACTCAAGTCCCACGAAGAGGTGTTAACATCAGACTTGACAAGTTCGAGTATGAGTTCTTGGGATGTATACTCCTCAGGAACGATGAAACACTTGATGTTGTGATGAATACTACCCCAACAAGAGACATTTTGATGCCAATGTACGAGCCAGAAGAACCAGCAGCAGAAAGCACTTAGAATTTGCCAGTAAATGGTGTAGAATTCTCTTCTAGGCGTCTTAATTCGTCGCGTTTTTTCTTGGCACGATAGCCTGCAAGTGCAGCTTGTCCTCCTATTAGTAAAGCAGGAACAACGTACCAAATTACGAGTAATGTCATGTCAAACTGCATTCTATTTCAGAATTAACCAAAATTAAAAGAAATTAAGGCTGTCGTATGGAGCATAATTCACTTAGCTTTATCAGGGACTCAATAATTGAACTGAATCTAGAGGAGAGCAAGCCTTGCCTAAAAGTGTAAGAGAAGTTCCCAAAGAGATTGCTGCATTTGGTGAGCGACAGTTTAAAGAAACTGGAGCTGCGGCAGTTGAGGTTCTTCGAGTCAAGGCGGCAGTTATGAGGAAACATTTCCGTCAATTAAGAGGGATAACCTATCTTGTTGCTGTTGTCGCACGCGATCGTGTCAGAATCTATTTCTTTAACGCAGCTGGTGTAATGCTTGTGGGTGAGAATGTTGAATCTGAGATGTATCAGAAAGTTCGCTCTAGTTCAAAGCTGGTTGCGAGGTTCGAGAAACCAAGAGAACTAACTCCTGAGGAGCTTCGCATTGAAGCCACACAGGAACTGAGAGATTCTCTTGCCAAGGCAATACGTCGTGTAACTCGGTTCTTATCGACAGCACCACCTACATTTCCGGATATCTTTGTCACACGATCAGCTTTAGATGAACATTCGCAAAACTTTGGACTTCAAATTAGCGAGGATAATGAGTTTCTATTCGAAGAATCAGCCCTGAAGGCAAACTGGTTTGAGGGACTCATTTTGAGGACCGCATTTCTAGCTCATTTGGACTCTGGCCAAGCCAATTCTCTGTTTACTTGGGTGGTTGGAAATGGTGTGGCTCTTGCTTTGTTGAAGGCGCCTTTGGCAAAAGCCCACCAAGACTTCTGGATAAAATTAAGTCGTGATACTGAATGGAGTCCGATAGTACATCACTTGGTAAAGCATGCTAGCTGCTACTCCAATGAAGGATTTGTTAGACTATTTTCGCTTCTTCACCATGAACTCTCTTCATCATCTTCAGATAACTGGATGCAAGCACTCACGATCATTCATGATGGAGTACGAATTTCTATTGGTACTGAAGAATATCATACCATCCAGCAATTTTGCCAGACTTTATCAAAGCCAAGAAAAATGACCGCTCACAAACATACGCTTGATAAGATTCATCTTGCACCTCGAGTTATTTGTGATCCTTCTTCCTTGGGTATCCAGATTTCGTTGTCCTCTGGATTGCCTTCTATTGATGATTGGGCGAGTGTGACCTATTTTGAAGGGAACAAATCCAAATCATACAAAGTTGGCTTGGGAGATGGTCCGCCAATAACTGGTATCGATTACTGGCTAAATCTTGAAGATGTATATCCAACATCTGGCGGACTAGTGTCTCATGG
>JBHLRT010000371.1:0-3325 GCA_048882305.1 Candidatus Thorarchaeota archaeon | reverse complement strand
GCAGGAGACAAAATAGAAGCTTCAAACACGCTCATGGGAAGATTGCAGCATGTCAACGTGGGAACAGAAGGATTCTTCGTTCCAACTCTAAATCTTGGAGAGAGTGTGGAAAATGGTGACACACTGGGACAAGTCCAAGACAAGAACGAAATAACGACACCATATGATGGTGTAGTAATATCACTTAGTAGAATCAATTACGTGTTCGAAGGTGACATGATTGCTAGCATTGCTGCACCTTTGAGTGACCAATGGACTTCAACGATGACTGAGAAGGAAGAATCAACACCAAAGAGACGGAAATGGTGAAAGTGAGTAATAGTTGCAAGGACATGCAATATCTCATGCGAATCAATGTGGGGGATAGTCGTCTTAGAGAGAAAAGACAACTTCTACTAGTTGGCAGTTGCATGGATAGATTTCCGGATGTAGTAAAGGAAATCTGCAAGAGAGAAGGAGAACAATCAGTCCTTCATATCTGCTTGGAAGAAACACACATGAACCAAGCAGGATTTAAGATCGGCTCAATAGTCAAATATTCAGATATCAAGAAGGTAACTGTTCTCACAGCGGACGGAAGCCCTCATTGCATCCAGCTACACTATGTAATTGAGGATATCAAAAGGCATTTCGCTCCAGAGATTGAAGTAGTTCACTATGTGGTGGAGAAGGGAAAACTGCTCAAGATTTCATCTGAAGCTGTGAAGGTCTCTCGACACCTATCAAAGATTCAAAAGATGATCGAGGACTAGCTAAGTCGTGGGAGAACAAAACCAGCAGTCTTCTTGTACTCAAGATACTCTTCTCCATAATGTTTGATCAGCTTACGCTCCTCAAAATAAGCGCCAATCAATGTGTAACTCATCATGCATATAGAGAACACAATCACAACTGGAAAAGGATAGATGAATGCTAAGGCTAAGATAACTAATAGTGTTGCTAGGTATAGGGGATGCCTGATTCGAGAATAGATACCATCAGTGACAAGTTCCGCTTTTCTATCAGTTCTCATGTCCGCAACTGTACTCACTGAAATTACGCGGGAAGCTATCATTGCGAGAAACGCACCTGATAGACCGAGTGCAATTCCAATCAGAAAGTAGATGGGCTGAATCAGCGAGGGCTGAAGAATGAAATAGAACCAATCCCAGAAATTCATCGATAGAAAAGCAATAAGTAAGGTAGTTATGCTTGTTATATTGAAAATTCTAGCATAACCTTCTTTGCCCCATCGATCGATGATTCGTTCTTTGACAGAAAGTGAAGACATTCCACTGTGCTGAATTCCAAAAAGCGTAGTTGCTAAAATTACAATCACGTACTCAATCATTGCAAAATCCCTTTTTTGACGATATAATTCTATGTCATTAACCTTATAAGTTAACTATTGTGTATTTAACAATAGTTAATATATTCCCTGTTAGGTGAATAATAAATGATTGAAGCAGCAAAGAACCCATTCTCCGCAATGGAGCTGTGGGACGATACAATGGTCACCATAAATGAAGGTGAAGAAAAGAAGAAGGTAGATGCTAAGCGTTACAGGATTCGCTACCTTGTCGGAGAAAGCGAAGACAAGAGATACGTCGATAGTGGCGGTGATGAAATTGCCGAGCTCGATGAGAAAACGATATTTCTAGCGCCATCTGTGCACAGACTCACAGGAGATCCTTTCCACTATGACCGTTCAACAGTTGAGAGTATAAGTGGAAAGACGAGAATCATGGAAAGAACAAAAGAACTGAAACGTCATGAGGTATGCGATGAGCATAAGACAATCGAAGTCATCTTTGAGAGTCCTGGAGTCGAGTGTTGTGCCATGTCCAAGGAGGATGCGGAAAAGATGCATGTGCCACTCCAATATATGGCAGGATACTTACTTGGAAACAAAGACGGCATACTGAAAGTTGCACTATCAAAGACAGTTACTGATGATGGCATAGAATACTATGATAACATACACATCATCCCGGAGTCGGCAGTGAAACAGACCTCTTGTCTTGAGTGATCTGCTATCAAGAGGCTGAACGCCCGATCATCTCCTTGATCTAGCTGCCCCCACACAGCTGGACTCCTTTCGCTTCGGACGTTCGCCTCGCCCTTCTTTTTATTACAGTGGTTTGGTTTCAATGATTACCTGAGAACTGGGTTCGATTAACAACATAAGATGCTTGATTGATACGCATCATTTTGCACATACGTATGTATGAGGATAGCATGTTTTCTTGGGAATATTCTCGAAAAACAATGGTGCATTAGCTCACGTATGCTTAGACTTATATACACAAATAATAGCGCTTGGGGAAGCATCCTCCTCGAGCTGTGATTTTGCATATCCGTTGGCTAAGCATTCACGCGGCTATATCTCAAGAGGAAGCAAATAGGTGATTCAAAAAATGGCAAGACCGGCACGGACCGCAATAGGCAGACAAAAGGGTATGGCTGTTTGTTCAGTATGCGGTGGTAGTGATTTTTACCAAGACTTGACACGTGGCGAACATATCTGCACCTCCTGCGGATGTGTAGTGAATGAAAGAATTCTAGATACTGGACCTGAGTGGCGTGCATTTACTGCTGAGGAGCGAAATGCTCGTGCACGAACAGGTTCACCGATGACATTGACAATGGCAGACAAAGGGCTTGCTACAACCATCGGCTGGAGCGACAGAGATGCAAATGGGCGTGCAATTGCCGCTAGCAGTCGCGCAGCAATCTATAGGATGCGAAAGTGGCAAATCAGAACTCTGGTTCATAGTTCTCAACACAGGAATCTTAGCATTGCGATGAGTGAGATGGACAGACTCACATCACAGCTTGGAGTTCCTAGTGAAACAAAAGAAACCTCTGCGCTAATTTACAGAAAGGCTCTGAGCAAACGTCTTGTCAGAGGTAGAAGCATTGAAGGAATGGTAGCAGCTACAATCTATCTCTCCTGCAGAATTCATAAGATTCCAAGACAACTCGATGAGATTGTCACTGAAGCACGCGTGAATAGAAAGGAGCTGGGTCAATGTGTACGCCTTATTTTGCGTAACGTTGATGTAAAAGTACCAATCCCATCAGCAAACGATTTGATGCCAAGAATCTCTGCAGACCTTGGTCTTGATGGAAAGACCGTTCAGACTGCAATGAACATCATTAACGATGCTCGTCAGAGAGGCATCACAGCAGGAAAAGATCCGGGTGGTCTGGCTGCTGCAGCACTCTATATTGCTGGCATCATTGAGGATGACAGAAGAACCCAGAGAGAGATTGCTGAGGCTTCAAACGTGACTGAAGTGACTGTTCGAAACAGGTACAAAGACCTGGCAAACAGTCTCAAAAT
>JBHLRT010000370.1:0-3328 GCA_048882305.1 Candidatus Thorarchaeota archaeon | reverse complement strand
CTTGATGACACAGGTCATGATGCTCATGCTTGGCATGTTTGTCAGCATAGGTGTATTAGTTGTTGGGCTATTCTTCCCTCCAGTCCCAGCTATGTTTGATCTGCTTCACATATTGATTATCGTAGACTTCGTACTAATATTATTGGCCACACTGATGCAATTCGCTACAGTTGTTCCAATTCTCATGAAGACCATGCAGGGCGGTCCATTCCACAGTTCACACAACACCAATTTACTGGTGACATTGTTCTTGTTGCTTGGACTTGTCCTATACTATGTGGATCTTGCAGTACTATAGGAGATGAAAAAATATGCCTAGTTTATACATAATTGGTCAATGGGGTCCTGAGGCGGCTGAGCGATGCTATGGTCCATTCGTCACAGGCACCACTGCACAAGCTCAAGACATTGATGCGAACATCTTCCTAATGATGGATGGTGTCATGCTAGTTAAGAAAGGGATGGCTGAAAAAGTCAAAGCTCCTGGTTTTCCACCACTTCCTGAATTGATTGACGCTTTCCTCGAGGCAGGCGGTAAGGTTCAGGTTTGCTCTAACTCTGTTGAGTTTAGAGGAATTAAACAGGAAGACCTTAGAGACCCCAGAATCGAGATTGCTGGCGCAGCCACAATGATCGATGAAACACTAAAGCATGACAAGGTCATGTTCTTTTAGACTTGTATAATTTGAGGGGTTCGCCCCTCACACCTCTTCTTTTTCAGACCTAATGGATTATGAAAAATCAGGATAACATTTTGTCATGAGGAGGTTCATGACTGAGTTACGAATTGCATGTTCAGATATGAATCCTGTAAGTTCAGTGTCGCATATTTTTATGTAAGGTAACATCGGAAGCTCATCTTCTGCAATCTTTGCTTCAGGATCATCAACATTGATTGATTCTACCATACTCCGAGGCACTCCAAGCGAGTCAAGTACAGCTATTAAAATCTCCATTGCGGGATCACAGAAGACACAGTGGTTCGATTTGTAAAAGGTGATGCAGGTTTTTCGACCGCAGCGGAGCTCAGGGGTTTCGACCCAAAGAGGTAACATGAGGACAAATCGAGCACCCTGAGAATGGTCATCTTTTACTCTATCCTCAACTCTAATCTTTCCTCCGATATTCTTTACAATTCGGTCGACAAGAGTGAGTCCAAGTCCTCGACCAACGATTTGTTCATCAGGACTTCCTGTCCTTCTAAAGATGAATTCCTTTGCACTATCGGGTACCCCTGGTCCACAATCGATGAATTCAATCTTTGCCATTTTCACTTCATCAAGAATTTCAGCGATGACCTCCAGTTCAACTGTGTCACTCTCATCGAATGTCATAGCATTGTGTAGAATGTTGAAACACACTTGTTCCAGGTATTGATGACCTGCGACTTGAAATTCTCCTTTCTCTATGTTCGTCTTAAGGTTCAATTTTTTCCAGGGAAAATCACCGCGTACTGTAACTAGTGCTGATTCGAGATACTCATAGAAATCAACCTTGGACCTAGTAGGAGGATCATTAGCCAGTCTGAATAGGGCTCTAAGATTAGCTACCATCCGTGCTGCTCGTCTAACATTCCAACTGGACTCATGCAAAAGGGGACGATACCTTTCAGGAATATCCTCTGAATTCTCTAACAACCCAGTTGAGAACAGCAAACTCTGGTTCACGTTGTTTAGGTCGTGTGTCATTACTTCGAGATAGAGATTTGCTCGTTCGCGTTCTATCTTCTCTCGCTCCTCAGCGTTTTTTCTTCTATCGATGTCTAAAGCCATTAAGGCAATTGTCGAGGATTGGTCTTGATATTCAAGAAGATTTGCTGTGACACTCACCCAGGTCAAGCGACCATCAGAAGTCTTCATTTGAAGCTCGAAGTCTTCAACAGTTTTTCCATTCGCTGTTTCTGATAACATCTGGCTGACAATGTCTTTTGCTATACCATTTGGAAGGAATGAAGAGAAATTCCTTCGGAGTAAATCCTCCTCTTTGTATCCAAGAAGTCTGGTAGCAGCTCTATTGACCTGCAGGATGTTTCCCATCAAACTTAAGGAGAAGTAGGCGATTGGCGAAGAATCAAACAGAGCTCTGTATCTACTCTCTGAAACATCTATAGCCGCCTCAAGTTCAACCTGCCGCGTAACATTCCTTACTATTCCCATTATGGCTGGTTTTCGGGAGAGAACAAAGTCCGATGTACTAATCTCAACATGGACTATACTTCCATCTTTCTTTAGGAAACGAGCTCTAAAAGCTGGACGCCCACTCTGTCCCCAATGACTATTCTCTTGAGGATCTGAGAACTGATGTGCTGTTGCAGGCTCTAGTAAATCGGTGATAGGTCGTCCCTCAAGGTTTGCAAAATCATAGTCCATCATTTCAAGAAATGCCGGATTTGCCATGATGATTCTATCATCTTGCAAGATGATAATCCCATCATTTGCCAACATGACCATCCCGAAGTACTCATCTTCAAGGTTGGCAGTATTCTTGTTGTCCCGGCTTGGCAAGTCCTTTTCCGCCTTGTTCGTAAATAGTGTCAGTGAAACTTCTCTAGTTCCAAGGATGTGTCTGGTATTGTAATAATATAGGTTGCTAGTGTAAATCTATGGCGTCGTAATTATTCCGCAACAGAATTGCTTTTAAGGCGGAAACAAAGACATTTCAACGATTGTACAAACGTTAAAATGTTGTGATTGTCGGTGGCCACTACCAAGAAGCTAGTCAAACAGGTTGTATTTGAGGACAATGAACTCAAAGATGTCATTGATATCTTTAAGGCTCTATCAGACCCCTCAAGAGTCAGAATCCTAGCATCGCTCACGAGAAAAGAGAGCTTATGTGTATCAGATATTGCGGAATCACTTGATATGCCAATCAGTCGAGTGAGTCATCACTTGAGTACTTTGAAAATGCTGGGATTTGTACGTTCAAAACAGGATGGAAAACAGGTCTTCTATAGCATTGACGATGATTGCATTACAGACATTATGAAGAGGGCTAGAGATCATGTCGCAGGTAACTGAATCGACCTGTACAACCTGCGCAGCTACAGCAGGAGCAGAAGCGCACAAACCAAAACGCTACAAATACAGGATGGCAGGATTATCTGCGTCTATGCTTGCTCTGGGACTAGTTCTTAGTCTGCTTCATCTGAATATAATGATAGTCTACGGAGTATTTCTTGTATCAATGCTATCTGCAGGACAATTCATTATTCCTCGTGGTCTTAGAGGGCTCATAAAACTGAAACTAGACATGCACTTCCTCATGTCAACAGCATCAATTGGCGCATTCATTATTGGAGCCCCAGCAGAAGGTGCTGCTGTAATGT
>JBHLRT010000369.1:0-3330 GCA_048882305.1 Candidatus Thorarchaeota archaeon | reverse complement strand
GGGTGACACTGTGACCAACATCAAGACCATTAAATGTGCCAAGTGCGGCAAAGAGTATAATGAGTCAAACGTCCCACCAAATGATGGATGTGGGGGAAGGATTGACTTTGAGTTCGACCTAGAGGCAATGAAAGAAATACTTAGCAGGGAGAGTCTTGAGAAACGCATACCGGGACTCTGGAAGTACTTTGAGCTGATGCCTCTTCGAGAAAGGAAGAATATTGTTACGTTGGGAGAAGGTGGAACTCCATTTGTAAGGAGCAAGAGGTTAGCTGACCATTGGAATTTGAAGAACCTCTCAATAAAGATTGAAACTGTAAATCCATCGGGATCATTCAAGGACAGACCAATCTGTGTAGGTGTGAGTAAAGCCCTTGAAGATGGTGCTGAAACTGTTTCAGCTGCATCATCTGGGAATGCAGCCGCATCAATGTCAACATTCGCAGCACGAGCTGGACTTCAGGCAGTCGTTTTCGTACCTGAGGATGCACCAAAAGGAAAACTGATTCATCTGAGAACTTTGGGGGCGAAGGTATTCCGCGTTAAGAAGGTCAAAGAAGGTGTCGATCCAACAACCACTCTATTACATGCAGCGGTTGCTGAGTTTGGTTGGACTCCATCCCCTTCATTTGGACCGTTCAACTGCTTCCAGTTTGAAGGAACCAAATCACTAGGTTATGAGATTGCTGAACAAACACAGTGGAATCCACCGGATTGGATATTGTTCCCCACTGGAAGTGGTGGGTTGATGGCAGGAACTATGAAGGGCTTTTGGGAATTCAAAGAAATGGGACTTATAGATGAAATTCCTCGACCAGTAGTCGTGCAGCCAGAAGGATGTGCTCCAATTGTTAGGGCATTCAAAGAGAATCAAGATCCATTGGAAATTACCCCTTGGGATTCCAACAAAACTGTTGCAGGAGGACTTGCAGATCCATTTCCATGGGATGGTGATGCAGCAATGAAATATCTTAGACTAGCAAAGGGGGATGTTATCGCAGTTCCAGATGATGAAATAGAGAAGGCACTTGTACTTCTTGGGAAATTAGAGGGAATTTTCGCAGAACCAAGTGGAGTGGCTGCACTGGCAGGTTTGAAATCTCTAATTGAACAAGGAATCATTGATAGATCAGAAAGGATTGTTGTTCCAATCACCGGGTCAGGTTTCAAGGATATAGCAACACCAGACAGATTGACCCCTCAGGTGAGGTTGATACCTCCAGAAACAGCTGAGTTGAAGAAGGCGCTTGAAAACTATGAATGAGATGATATGATGAATGAAGAGAAGATAAGGAGGTTCATGGCAGAAGCAATTGTGGAGGCTAGAAAAGGGCGCTCAGAGGGCGGGATACCGATAGGCTCAGTTCTGGTTATTGATGACAAGATTGTTGGTAGAGGACACAACCAAAGGATACAGAAGGGTAGTCCAACACTTCATGCAGAAATGGACTGTTTGGAAAATGCAGGAAGGCTTACAGCAAAGGAGTATCAAAAGTCGGTTCTATTCTCGACTCTCTCACCTTGCGATATGTGCAGCGGCGCGATACTACTCTATGGTATTCCAAGGGTCATAGTTGGAGAGAACAAGACGTTTCAGGGACCAGAGCAATATGTACTCGATAGAGGAGTGGACGTTACAATACTGAATGACCCAGAGTGTATTGAAATGATGGAGAATTTCATCCAAGAGAATCCGACACTCTGGAACGAAGACATCGGTGAGTAAAGAGCAAGTATTGGAGATACCAGAATGTCAAAGAAAGAACTACGACAGAAAGCTAAGGAATTAGCCAAAGAACATGGATATCTCCAATATATGATTGAACGCTATCTTGCTCTTTGGGGTGAGGCCGACACACTAAGGTTCATTGAAGCATGTGAACAACCAGTCAAGACATCAATTCGAGTGAATACTTTGAAGACATCTGTAGAAGATGTCAAAAACAAATTACAGGCAAAAGGAGTAACATTGGAAGCTATTCCCTGGTTGAAGGAAGGATTCTATGCTGATTTCAATGATTATTCTCCAGGAGCTTTCCTCGAACATATGCTTGGATTCTATTATGTTCAGGGAGTTCCTTCAATGACTGCTGTAAGCGTATTAGACCCTCAGCCGGTTAATACTGTCTTAGATCTTGCTGCAGCACCAGGTGGAAAGACAACCTATATCGCGCAAATGATGCAAAATACGGGAATGGTTATCGCAATCGAACAGGATAGACAGCGTATGAATAGTCTCCAGAGCAACATTATTCGTTGCGGAGCTACCAATACAGTTGTTCTTCGTGGTGATGCTAGAAAACTCGAAAGTCTCCCCTTTGAACCAGACAAGATTCTACTCGATGCACCATGCTCGGGAGAGGGTCTGATTCCGTTAGATCCATCCAGAAAGACAAGCAAAACTATGGCGGACATAAGATTCTGTGCGACTCGAGAGGATGAGATGCTAGAGGCTGCAGTCAATGCTCTAACTGTGGATGGCATCATGGTGTATTCTACATGTTCTATAGCACCAGAAGAAAACGAATACATTGTAGACGACATATTGAAACGACATCCTGAGATGGTAATAGAACAAATAAAGACCGAATTCGGTTCACCCGGATACGTAGAACCTTACGGAATAAAACTGAATGAATCACTGAAATTGGCAAGAAGGTTTCTACCACATCTCCATGGGACCGAGGGCTTTTTCATATGTAAGATGAGAAAGAAGGAGGTTTCAAATTCATGAAGATGGAACTTGTTAATCCAGTAGAATGGACTTCAATTGTTGAACAAATCGATGGTGAATTTGGGACTGGGGCGACAAAAAGCCTTCTAGGTGGCCTTGTGCCAGTCACTATGTCAAAAGGTGCCACCAAGATATTCTATGCAATACCTACTGATTGGATGACAGGATTGATTGAACAAGCAGAAACACTGGATATACAGTTCATTGGAAAAGAATTCGGTTCCGTTGAAAAAGGCAGGTTTAGACTGAGTCTGCATATCTTAAGTGAATTAGCAAAACTGACTGAGAGTGTTATCAAGGTTTCAAGGCAAGGTGCAGAAGCATTTACTTATGGAAGGAGCATCATTAAACAATCTGTAGAAGAGCTAAATCCATCACTGACAAGAGGACAGAGAGTTCTCGTACTAAATGAGAATCATGAGTGTTTAGGAATTGCCGCCCTTTCAGTAGATGCGTCAAGAGTAGGCAAGTTGGGAGCAGATAGACTTGTAGCAAAGAATCTTGTCGATATCGGTTGGTTCATCAGACGTTTGGGTTAGACAAACATGTCGCTAGTACGATCTGAGTCCTCGATAGATTTCCGCATCTTTTCGAGG
>JBHLRT010000368.1:0-3332 GCA_048882305.1 Candidatus Thorarchaeota archaeon | reverse complement strand
ATCAAGTGAGTTAGTTGGACAAACTTTTGAGCAGAGTAGACAGGGAGCGCACTTTTCTTCATCAATATGATGTGTCCCTTGAATTCGGACAAATTCATTGACAGCTCCTTCACCCTCATACTTTGCATCAAAAGCACCAAAGATGCATGAGGAGTCGCAGAGACCACAGAAGGTGCAAGTATCAGGGTCGACATTGACTAGTGGAGCTCCCTCAATTCGACCAGACGCGGTTTCCTGTATCGGACCTAGTGTGATAGCGTCCCATGGGCAGGGTAAACAGAGACTGCAACCGACACATTTTGAGATTTCATGGTCAAGTGTTCTGGTGAGGAGGGAAGTCTTCCACTTCAAGCGAATCTTATCATCAACTACATCCATTGAAACCACAGGTTTCTCGCCAATTAATACGCCTGGTTTGTCCACTCCATCACCTCCCAGTCACTTCTCCAAAATCTTGCCTCCCTATCAGGTTCTTAGGAGTCTCTTTTCCTAGGGGTCCAAGTTTGATTATTTCGTTAACAAAATTGGTAATCTGTTCAGCAAAACTATCTGCTTCTGATGCTGATGCACTTCCAAAATACAACCTGCGACCATCAATTCCAGCGGCGTTTAACACCTTTCTCATGTTGTCAGTTCGTTCCATTGCATATCTAGCACCGGATCGATAATGACAGTCTTGAACATGGCAACCCATGACAGCAACACCATCAGCCCCTTCAGCAAAGGCAGTTAGCAACGTGTCAACATTAAGACGACCAGTACAAGGCACTTGGATTGGAATCATGTTGGGAGGGTATTTCATACGAGCGGTTCCAGCTCGGTCAGCAGCAGTATAAGCACACCATCTACATAGATAGCCAACAATTGCGGGTTTGAGTGGGTTGAACTCTATCGCGGCCTTTGTTGCTTTCTCCAACTGCTCATTGGTTAAACATGGCAAATCTAATGCATTGGAGGGGCAAGCTGCAGCACAAGCACCGCAACCGCGACAGGCCGCAAGATCAATTTCTGGGAAATTATGCTCATTGAACTTTATCGCCTTTGGATTACAAATCCGCTCGCAAAGTCTACAACTAATACATAGGTCCTCAACGAAAGACGGAGAACAAGCCTCCGAAATAATCTCACCTGCACTAAGAAGAGTCTTCACTTTCGAAGCTGCAAGACCTGCATGAGCAACTGTGTCTGCAATGTCCTTTGGACCTTGGGATACTCCCGCAAGAAAAACACCCTTGGAAGCAGTTGTACTTGGTCCAAGTTTAGGATGCTGTTCCAAGAAGAATCCGTTTTCATCTAGTGGTGTCTTGAACATTCGTGAGAGTTCAATATTGCTAGGCTCTGCATCCATTCCTATCATTAGAACTACTAAGTCAACCTCAAAATCAAGCATCCGTCTTGTCAGGGTGTCTTCAGCTCTGATAGTCAGTGTATCTGAAACGGGATCGTGAACTACTTCTCCAATGGCACCTCGAATAAAGTTGATCTTGTACTCATTAGCAGCACGAAAATACAGTTCCTCCTGTCCTTTACCAAATGTTCGTATGTCTGTATAGAAAACATATGCCTCGCAATCAGGAAGTTGTTGTTTCACCTGCATTACTTCTTTAATTGATGCTGTGCAACAAACACGACTGCAATAAGGTCGGTTAAACCTGTGAGATCGACTTCCAACACAAGGGACAAAGACAATGTTCCTAGGTGGTTTGCCGTTTGAAGGACGTACTAACCGTCCTCCACTTGGACCTTCGGGATTGACTAAACGCTCCAATTCGAGTGATGTGATGACATCTGGAAATTGACCATAACCAAACTCTTCAACAACAGATGGGTCAAATGGTCGAAAACCGGTGGCTAAAATGACAGCTCCAACCTCAATGACCTCAGTTTTCTCTTCATCATCAAATCTGAGTGATTTTGGCTCACAAACCCCCGCACAGGATTGACAACCAATACAACTGTCTGGATCAATGTAAGGAGCGATAGGTACAGCATCAACTGATGGTCGTACCATGGATTTTCGTATCCCAAGACCGC
This sequence comes from Candidatus Thorarchaeota archaeon, assembly GCA_048882305.1. Lineage (GTDB taxonomy): Archaea > Asgardarchaeota > Thorarchaeia > Thorarchaeales > Thorarchaeaceae > SMTZ1-45. Next base: position 1,298 of record JBHLRT010000368.1, on the reverse strand, counting down.
TATTGTATTCATCAGATACCTCAACAGGGCAGACTTCAATACAGCGGTTGCATCCAGTACAGGAATCGATGTCAACATATCGAGGTTTTTGCTTCACCGTAACTCGATAATGTCCTACATTTCCTTTGACATCAGTGACCTCTGCAAGAGTCATAATCCGGATTTTGGGATGCCTTGATAACCTTGTCATCAGAGGTCCTAGTATACAGATACTGCAATCAAATGTGGGAAAGAGTTTATCCCATTTTGCCATGTGGCCTCCGAGAAATCCCTCTCGTTCAACAATCACTGTTTCGATTCCAGCACTTGCAAGCTCAAGAGCACTGGTGATTCCAGCGACCCCTCCGCCTACAATCATCACGCTCTGAGTTATAGGAAGTCCATAAGTTGGGATTGGATTAGAATCTCGGACTTTTGCAATTCCTGTATCAATAATTGCCGCAGCTTTTTGAGTTGCTACTTCAGGATCATCGTAATGAACCCAGCTGCATTGCTCACGGATATTTGCCATATGTAAATGGCCGGGATCAATTCCAGCATCTCTCACAGCATCAGAGAAGAGTTCTCTGTGGAGATGTGGCGAACAGCCCGCAATGACAACACGGGTTGCCTTACTCTTCTTTACCTTCCCAATAAGATCTTGTACACCTTGTTCAGAACAGAGGTGGTCATCCACGTCAACCAGTGGAATTCCCTGAGATTCATATCTCTCTCTTAGCGAGTCAATGTCAATGGTATCTGCGATATTAGAACCACATCGACACAGAAAGACAGCTAGCTTGTCCTTTCGCGCATCTTTCTTTGATGGTTTTTTACTGCGGCTCACGAGTTACACCATATTGTTCAATGTTCCAGATTGAAAGCGGTTTAGTCAACTTGTTACGACTTGTGTCATAACGGATAATCTTTATGGAATATACCGAAAATCAAACTAACAGTATCTTCAAAGAACAAATGTGCAACTATTACGGAGATAAGACAGTGAAACTCAACCCAATGGAAATCTATAACCTACTCCCAAAGACAAACTGTAGACTTTGCGAACCGAAGACGTGTATGGCTTTTGCAACAAAGCTAGCGCTTGGGGACATTTCTCCTGATGATTGCCCCCCGCTACTAGAGACTGGATTTGAGAAGAATTTAGAGAAACTCAAAGAGATGGTTGCCCCTATGCTTTCAGCTGAAGCAACAGGTATCAAATTAGACGAAAGCAAATGCACAGGATGCAATAATTGTGTTGTCGTTTGCCCAGTGGATGTTGCCGCTGAACCGCCTACAAGCGAGGGCAAAGCAGCAAT
>JBHLRT010000367.1:0-3332 GCA_048882305.1 Candidatus Thorarchaeota archaeon | reverse complement strand
GAAAAGCCCACCTAGTTACATATTAGGATTTGGCGGATGGAACTAATTGCGATAAGTAGAAAGAGAATTAGAGCCTAAGGACCTAGAAGGTCCCAAGGCTCGATTAAAATACTGATTTTAGAGATCAGTCTGGCGGTGGCGGAGGTGGAGGTGTATCATCCATCTTGGTATCGACTGGTCTAAGCACCGAGTCACGCTTCCTCTTCGTGAAGACAAAGCCCATTATGATGAACAGTAATCCTACGATTGCCACTATCGCTCCAATCAACATGGTGTAGCCAGGAATGAAATCATATGTTGCTGGGTCTGTATAGACCAGCAGCGATATAATGGCACCACCAATCACTAAGAGCGCACCAAGACATACAGGTCCTGAACGCGTATAATCGCGCCATGTCAAATAGCTCAATTTTCTAAGCTCCTAATCGAGACGTTACCACGCTGTCTCGTCTAATTGTAGATGAGGCGTTTGTAGCGATTTAAGATTATTGGGTAACTATCATGTTATTCAAGAGATATACTAACGATACAACCTGTTGACGATGTATTCACACCTATTGTTGCACCTGTTAGTTCACTGAGTTTCTTCGCAAGCAGCTCATGAAAAGCACATGGATATCCTCTTGGTATCCTTGATGCTTCTGGATCTAGACTCCTGCAAGTACCTAATATCTTACAAGCGCCCGTTTCAATCGTTGCGGTACCTGCACCAGTTTTAGGTAATTGACTTTCATCAGAGCATGCTTGAATTAATGAAGTGAATTTGACAAGGGCTGTTGCAGGTTCTGTAGGATTTGATGTAGCCCATTGATGAATCAAAGCATCTGCTACTCGATTGAACAAATTCTCAAGATGTCCTTTGGGCAATTCATTAGCGTAAGCCGCAGTTTCACAAATCAGTGTTGCATGAGCTTCTAGGTTTGCAGACCACGCATCGACTCCGGTTGTGCGAACGAGCGGTGGCACTTCTCCAATTCTCATATCAGGCAATACAACTGAAGGAGGTGTATCCTCGACAGCAACCTCACCTCTCTCAGCCGCAGCAATCTCTCCTATGGTCGTACCATCATCATAAGATAAATCGGTAATCTCAAAGTTAGGGCAGACACCTGCAGTTTGATACTTTCTAGCAAATTGCATCAACCTACCAGCCATTTGAGCTACTGCATGTCTACTAAGACCCTCTACTCTAATATGACCGTAAGCCACTCCAACGATATTATCCAAGTCTAGCTCTGGAATGGTCTTTTCAGTGATGATTTTCTTACCTCTAACGACACGAACAGCCCACATTTCATTCATAACACCCGCTTGTGCACCATAGCTTGTGTTTGTAATTCCGACGAGGGGAGATATTGGATAGAAATCACTCATGATAATGCCTCAATGACAATCGGTCTGGAGTTCACAATTCAGATATCGCTCAAAAGGATATCTTGATTGTAGTGTAAAAAGAGAATAAATAGAGAGCAGGATCTGGATGTGAAATTCAGGTAAGATATCAGATGACTTCTGAGGTTGTCGCTTCTTCACTTGCTCAGCCAGTTCAAGAAACCGCTTAACATCTTCTGAAGAGATGCTAGGACGTACCTCGTTCATAGCTTCCTCAAAGTGCTTCATCGAAACTGGTTTTGCTTTCCAATCACCTCTGACTGCAGCCATTGCAGCTTCTCGAACAAGTCCCTCGATATCAGCACCAGAGAAACCTTCGGTCTCATCTGCTAGAGTCTCAAGACGGACATCATCAGCTAGAGGCATATCTCTGGTATGTACCTTGAAGATCTCTAGTCTAGCATCAGCATCTGGAGGCGGTACGAAAACAACATTGTCAAAACGGCCAGGTCGTAATACAGCTGGATCCAGAATGTCTGCTCTATTCGTTGCGCCAACTACTAAGACATTTGTGAGGCCTAGCATACCATCCAATTCGCCAAGGAATTGATTCACTATTCTTTGACTGACACCTGTGTCATCCCTTCTACTTCGAGACCCAAGTATCGCATCAATTTCATCAAAGAAAAGTACGCAAGGTGCTGTCTGACGTGCTTTCTTGAAAATATCACGAACTGCCTTCTCTGATTCTCCAACATACTTGTTGAAGATTTCTGGTCCTCGAATGGAGATGAAGTTCGCTTCGCTTTCAGTGGCAACTGCTTTTGCTAGAAGTGTCTTTCCGGTCCCAGGAGGACCAAAAAGTAAGACACCCTTAGGGGCGCGTATTCCCATCTCTTCAAAAACTTCAGGATGCTTAAGTGGCGCTTCAACAGCCTCTCTAAGCTGCATTTTGACCTTAGCTAGTCCACCAACATCGTCCCACCGGACATTTGGCTTCTCCACCAATACTTCTCTAAGAGCAGATGGCGAAACTTCACTAAGGGCCATATCGAAGTCAGCTTGAGTGACATAGAGATTTGTAAGGATATCTGCAGGTATATCACCCGTTTCAGGATCAACATGTGGTAATGCTCTTCTTAATGCCTGCATTGCTGCTTCTCGGGCTAAAGCTGCAAGATCGGCTCCAACAAAACCATGAGTCACAGCGGCTAGACGCTCAATATCAAGGTCTTTCTCCAGAGGCATAGATCGAGTATGGATTTGTAGTATCTCTAGACGGCCCTGTTTGTCAGGGACACCTATCACAATCTCTCGGTCGAACCTACCAGGTCTGCGGAGAGCTTCATCAATATCGTCAGGTCGGTTAGATGCTCCGATAACAATAACCTGACCTCGTCCAGCCAAGCCATCCATTAATGATAGAAGTTGAGCAACAACTCTTCTTTCAACCTCTCCAGTTACTTCAGCTCTTTTCGGTGCAATACTGTCAAGTTCATCGATGAAGATTATACTTGGAGCATTCTTCTCGGCCTCTTCGAAGGCTTCGCGTAATTTCTGCTCTGATTCACCATAAAACTTGGACATGATTTCAGGTCCATTAATGACTCTGAAACTTGCGCCAGACTCATTAGCAACTGCTTTTGCAATCAGGGTCTTACCTGTGCCAGGAGGACCATGGAGCAAAACTCCTTTTGGTGGGACAATACCCAGTCTCTTAAACAGCTCAGGAGACTTCATTGGGAGTTCAACCATCTCACGAATCTTTACTAGTTCCTTCCCAAGACCTCCGATATCCTCATAGGTAACATCAGGGACAGTCACATCTTCGGGCTTCGCAGGCTTGGTCAAAACCTCCACCTGTGTAGCAGGAGTTACTCGAACGTGCTTGGTTGGTGACACGTTTGTGGCTGTGAATTGCAGACCTTGACCAATTGAAGCAACCAGAATAATGTCACCTCGTGTAATTGATTTGTTGATTATCTGTTGTTTCACATAAT
>JBHLRT010000366.1:0-3341 GCA_048882305.1 Candidatus Thorarchaeota archaeon | reverse complement strand
AATCTGATTCAGTGTGTTTTATGACCACTGATATTCATACACATCTAGGCATGGGACGAACTGAAGTTACTCAAGTCACTGAAGCAAACATGACTGAACATGTGGATATTCTGATTTCGCGGATGGACACATTTGGAATAAGTAAGGCAGTTCTTACTCCACACGAACCATTTGTCAGTACTGAACTCTACATGCATGCCACTGAGATTTATCCAGATCGCCTGTTCGCAGCTTGTTCGATTATTCCAAGACCACTGGACATTGCGAAACAAAAGCTCCGAGATTACATTGAACAAGGTTGTGAAGCTCTGATATTGGATGAGAATACATATCATCCGAGCGATCCAGCAGCAGAAACTTTGGTGTATGAGGCAGTAAAAAGAGACCTTCCAATATACATTAACAACGACATTATGACTAGTGAAACTATCACATTCCTGGACCGAATATCAACTCTCCATACCGAAGGTAAGTTTGTTGTATTGAATATGGGAGGACTGTTCGGTTTTCCCCAAATAATTCCACTAATGTCGCGACCAAATATTTGGCTGGAATTATCCACCACTTTTATCAAACTGGTAGAGTCACCTCTTAGAGTCTTCTTGGATGCGGTTGTACAAGACTTCGGAGTTCGAAAGCTCGTATTTGGTTCTGGATATCATAGCCAATATCCGGACTTAATGGCTGCTTTGAATATGATTGATCTTAACATTGAAACAAACCGGTTAATCATGAAAGAAAATGCATGGGTTATCCTTGGGCTTTCATTCTTCTAGTTTTAGCCAGAAAACATATTCTGATGAAGCAAGAGCTCGATATCCTCATCACTAGGTAATCCGATAATCTGTGAGTTTCCCACAAGAATAACAGGAAGTGCTATGACATTGAGAGCTTCAACAAGCTCTGGTTGTTCTTCAACAGAAGTTTCCACAACTTCAATGTGCATATCGAATTGTTTGAACTTCAAGGCCGCTTTTTTGGCTGCTTCGAGCGCATCATTACAAAAAGTGCAAGATGAACTAGTGAAGACATTAATCTTTAGAGACTCAGGCTCGTTGAGGATTGATTCTAGTAGGTTCCATTCAGCTAGTTCGTTTCCTCGCATCATTTTCTTGTCCTCCAATCTGATAGAAAGGAATACTACATCACTCAGCAAAAGCTGGCGGTTTCAACCGAACATGCTCGGATACTGAGTCAACAGCTCTTAGTGGAATGGCTTCCCAAGAATGGTGCTTCTCAGACTCATTACCACGTTCAACTATTACGAGAGGTCCATTGGATTCATCATACCAGACCCTCTTTACTTTACCAACCGGGAATCCTCTGAAGTCAGTCACGATTTTCCCTTTCAGTAACCATTTCATCTCATCGCTGTCCATTGTACTCCACAAGATGACAGTCACTTAGTTATTCAAGAGCGTGTGTACTACGTGGACTATTCTAGCGTAACACTTACTCAGGGTGGAAATTTACATGGATTCTTTGCTAGTTATCGGGAAAAGTATCTTCGTCCTCCTCATCATATCCCCATTCCACAATAGTATCCGAATCTGTCGGGAGAAACTGACCAGGGACAAAGTATCCACCTATGCACATAACCAGACCAATTATATTCATAGACCCACCAACTGTAATGAATAGTCTTGAATCGCTACTCTGTTTCAGACCAAGATCAAACAAGGTGGCGCCAATTACTTCGTCTACTCTCACGGTATAGTTTCCAAAAGGAATATCCTGGAGGACACTTCCTTCGAGGTATGTTGCGTCATTGGTTTCAATTACGTTGTCTTCATTTAGGGTTATATTGATAATATAAACGTCAAAAGTTGAATTTTCCGTCATGACAAGTCCTACTCTAACATCTGTTGTATTCCCCAGTCTCATGGAAACTGAGAATTCAACTTGGGGATAGTATCCATCCTTGTCCCAGACATTATAGGTTCGCCGATCATTTTGCATAACTGAGAAGTTGATATAATGATAAGGCGCCATTACAACAATTGCACCACCAATCAGAATGATTGCGGCGCCGCCAAAGTATAGAAAAGCTTTCTTGCTTAACCAGACACTACCCATCGATTTCAACCAATGTTAAGACAATGCTTATCGAATATAGATGTAACGAACCATGTAATCCTAAGAAGGAAGCAGAAACATGACTGAATTCCAGCATCTTGCAGATGTACTTGATGAGGTGAGTGGAACAAGTAAAAGGACAGAGAAAGTAGATATTGCCGCGAAATTTCTCCGAGATATTCCAATAGCTGATGTAGGTTATGCTTCACTATTTCTTGGTGGTAAGGTATTCGGAGAGAGTGATCTACGCACCCTCAATATTTCGTGGCGAGGATTACTCAATGCTCTCAAGAACATGTTAGATATAGACGACAAAACAATCTCAGAAGTATATGATGGAGACATAGGTGAAGCAGTTGCTACAGTAATGGAACATAAGGGTGAGTTTCGACAATCATCATTATTTTCAGAATCTTTAACTATCAGCTCAGTGGCTCGAACACTAAGTCGCATTGCAGATGTACAGGGAAAGGGCTCAACAAAGGAAAAGCAATCCCTACTGACTAGTCTTTTTATGGATGCATCGCCTCGAGAAGCGAGATATCTTACCGCACTTGTTTTGGAAGACACAAGAACTGGATTGTCTGAAGGTTTACTAGCAGAAGTGATTGCATCAGCCTACAGAATTAATCCCGCACTGGTTAGAAGAGCTTGGAGTTTTATTGGCGACTTGGGAGAAGTTGCCACTATCGCGTCAAAGGGTGGCTCGGATGCGCTCAATACAGTGACAATCAAAGTGATGCGTGGTGTCAAACCAATGCTCGCAAGCCCTGTTTCAGAAATGGACACATTGTTCGAAGATCAAACAAAGCAATATTCATTGGAGATGAAACTTGATGGAGCCAGAGTTCAGATTCATAAGAATGAAAGAGATGTTCGAATATTCTCAAGAAAACTCAGTGATATGACAGAAGGACTTCCGGAGATTGTTGAGGTTGTGAAAAGCAAGATCAATGCCGATGTTGCTATTCTAGACGGAGAGGTCCTAGCCGTAGATGAAAAAGGAAAACCATTTCCTTTTCAAGTTGTGATGAAGAGATTTGGTAGAACTCGTGACATAGAAGAAGCTTTCAAAGACACGCGTTTGCTACTTGTTTTATTTGATCTTTTGTTACTTGGTAACAAGCAGCTTGTTGATGAACCCTATTCTCAAAGAAGAAAGAGATTGGAGGAGATTGCACCTCCAGACTTATTGGTTGAGCGTCTGGTTTCTACAGAGCTGGCAGCTGCAAAATCCTTCTTTGAGAAGAGTCAGAAATTGGGGC
>JBHLRT010000365.1:0-3345 GCA_048882305.1 Candidatus Thorarchaeota archaeon | reverse complement strand
GGGAAATCAACCTCTTTCCCAATAACAAATTCAACCTCTATCAAACATATACTCGCTGAAAACATAAGTCAGATTGGTACATGGAATAATCTTGCTAGAAACATCACCGATGATTTTGAGAGTAGCTTTTCCACATCCTCGGACTCATGGCATATCTCAGGTATCTTACTCTACGCTTATTCAGCTCCCGGACTGAAATTGACTTGCCTCTTCGATGATATACAATTCATTGACACCGAATCCCCAGTAGTTGATTCTGTTGTCTTTGATGCATCACCGATGTACTATGAGGATGTACTGGTTCGAGTATCGACAACCGATGCGCGACCTGGAGTATCTACAGTGTATCTACTTTACTCCATAGATAGTTGGTCTTCAGCTGATGTAAGTCCTGGTGTTTGGGATCAAGGTGATTGGTACAATGCCACTATCCCAGCTCAAGTCTATAATACCCAAGTTGAATTCCTTATCCAAGTTACCGATGGTTGTGGTGTGGAGAAAATAGACGATAATGGTTATCTCTTCTACACTTACACGGTCGGGGATGATGTAGATCCAACATTGACCATCACAAATCCTGCGAATAACACGGATCAATCTGGTCTGCTGAATATCACCGCAGATGTTGATGATCCTGGGTCTGGCATTGAGTATGTGATTTTCAACCCAGATGGGGCTGGAGCTGTCACTGACTACTCAGCACCATACTCACAGAACTGGAATTTAGATGATGAAACACTTGGTTCTCACTTTGTCATTGTAACAGTTCGAGATTATGCGGGACATCAAGTGACCAAGACTCACTACATCACAGTCGTAGATACCGTAGATCCAGTTCTGAATAGTCCTAGTGATGTCGAATTCACTGTTGGTGAAACTGGCTACATGATAACCTGGGATCCCACTGATCTCAGACCAGCAACCTATGAGGTGTTTGTAGATTCAGTCAGTACATACAGCGGCGATTGGAATTCGTCATCGGAACTAATAACTATCAACTTAGATGGTTTAGGGGTTGGTACACACAACTATACTTGTGTTGTATATGATGATGCTGGGAACAACGCTGCTGATACCGTGAATGTCATTGTAAACGCAATCACAACGTCTACAACGCCTGAACCTACGACGACTTCGCCCACTACCACTGGACCAACAACAACTCCTGGACCTTCAGGTGAACCTCCGCTTTCACTGATTCTAGCTGTTGCTGGAATTGGAGTAGTTGGAGTTCTTCTCCTAGTCTTCGTTGTTACACGCAGGATGAAGAAAGAATAGAATAGATGGAGAGGAAGATTAATTCCTCTCCTCCTAATTTTTCTTTAATCTATTATCTAAATATAATAGATATGACATTAGCTAATATGTGTCAGAGTTTAATGTGGTTTCTGTATTTGCGTGATCCTTAGGTACAGGTGGATTAACATTGAAGACAAAACACGGGTTTCTTTTCCTGATTTCATTTCTTATACTTGGATCTCTAATAGTTGTACCATCGATGACGACCTCATCCAATTCTCATTCACAGCTAAAAGAAGATACAATACCTGAAGAAATTGTGACAATAGCGGCTGATGAGCCTCTAAAAGAACTGAAGTTGAATGTTAATGAGAATCCGAGTTTTGAAACACTGGGTGCTAATGACTGGCCTAATAGTTATGGCGGCTCTGTGACTGGTTACAAGTATACTAATCCAAATTATACGTCAATCGTCCATAGTGGGAGCTATGCAGGATATGTTGCGAGTCAAGGTATAGTAGGAAGTAGCTCCAATGTAGCTTCTCTAATCAAATATGTAGGTTACAATCCAGATATACTCCTAACCGAGGGTTTAACTCTAGAGTATTATTGGAACACACTGAATAATCCTGATATTGATATTGGATCATATGTCTATTTCCGTATTAGAACCACAAATAATACTGGATATGATCACGAAATATTGTATTTTCTTAGTAACAACGCCTTTTCAACTGGTAACTCCACCAGTCGAACTAGCTATATGTGGAATCTTTCCATTGGAAACTGGAATCACTTCTCAAGGAATATCACCTCTGATTATGATGCAAATCCTAGTATCGGTCCAGCAGACTCAACAAGACGAATTACATACCTGGACTGGTACGCATCAACCACCGCGGATTGTAGAAACAGACTGGAGTTCGTTGTTGATGATGTAGTTCTCAGCAATGAGACATACTCGAGCTGGGTTGTTAATGGTGATTTTGAAAGTGGCGATGGTCAGAACTGGATGCATTATGATAGTACACCAATCTATGTGTCACAGTCAACTGATAGTACTGATGGCACATACTCACTGAATATGACATCTGGAGTTGTTGTTACTCCTTCAGCTACTGCTTCTGGATTTATCACTCGTTCGTATTCTTATCCAACTGGTTATTATGTAAGCAAGCCCGGAGATGTTCTAATTGAGTTTGATTGGAAGTTCGATTGTATTTTGGGAAGTGCTGAACAAAGCGCTTCGTTTGTAGTGAGATTTGAAAATGAAACTGACAGCTACTATTACCATTTCTACATGGGTTTTGGTGCTGATACCCTAATTGGGATTGCCAATGATACGACAGACATCTTCATTGGTTTGAATGGATTCAATGTTCGAGGTTCTTGGCATCACGCAGAACTGGACCTCTATGATTATATCTCCGAATTTGGAAATCTGGATGGCACAGTTGACCGTTTTGAGTTTGATTTAGAAGTTCCCGGAGTTGGGTCTCAATCTACTCTGTTAATCGATGATTTCAAGATTATCACATGTCCGACTGGTGATCCCGGGTTTGAGCAGGACTGGTATGAAGATTTGACTACACCTTTTGCTGGTTGGAGTAGGTATAGTGTGTATTCAGTTACTCAAACAAGAATTACAGATGCATTTTCGGGTAGCTATGCCTGTAATATCACACCTTATCCCAACTTCGATAATCAGGCTGGCGTTTTCCGAACCATCTCTTTTCCTGTTTCTCCAGATGATTTCCTTAATGCATGGTGGCGACTTGATGCAATAAGTAATCATTCGCAAGCATATGCCGCTGTTAGACTGGAACTAGTCGGTGGCTATAGTCTGAATTACATGCTAGGAAGAGCGGCTTCGCAAGGGGAAATCAATTCTACTTGGAATGTATTCTTCGACGTTAACGATTTCAACACTACTGGATCGTGGACTAATCTATATCGAAATATCACAGATGATGCTGTATTAGGTCTAGGGCTGTCAGGAAATCTTGTAATTGAAGATTTGATCATACGTGCGCGATCAGGTGGAGCTGACTCTCTAGTGACACTCATCATAGATGATGTTATGATTACTGACGGAGCTCCGCCGAT
>JBHLRT010000364.1:0-3347 GCA_048882305.1 Candidatus Thorarchaeota archaeon | reverse complement strand
TTTTCAGTACCTGCTTCAAACAACTCATCATCGTGGTCAGCTAGACATGATTCTTAGCCGCATGGGCTTGGAAGTCCCAGGAACTGACTATCTGATGTTCTTTGGAGAGAACGTTTGAGGTGTAGGTACTTTCCAACCACCGAATTCTTTATGTTCTTTCTAGAGCAATTTACAATTAGGTTGAAGATTTTGGAGAAGGATTCAGGAGATATCCCCTTACTAAGTAAGATACTGAAATACCTAGCTCATGGTTGTGTACTGGGAGTAGCGGCTTACATCTCATTAATCGCTAGTTACTTCATCTACTATCAATATATGTCTATACTCCTTCTAGGACCTTTCTTGCCAACAACAGTGATTTTTGGACTAACCTTCATGTTTCTTGGAGGTGCAAATCAAGCAGCGGCTAAGCAATTTTGGAACATAACAGTTGAATCAAATGTAGCCACAGGGATGAGAGATGGCTTCATTATCTCAATCCTATTCAATTTTGCAATCACTCCAGTGATGCTAGCTATGACTGCATATTCTCTTGGATGGAGCTGGGTAAGTATCACTCCATTTGCTGTGTTTGTACTCTTCTTTTCGACAATTCCTCTGTATATCTTCCTTCTTGGTTTTATAGGTAAGTGGATTGCTGGTTCTTTCAGGATTGAGAAATAATTTCGACTATCAACCATATTGTTCGAAACGCAGTATGGATAGAAAGAGATAATTCGAAGCCTTTAACTATTGATTGGCATTAAACTTAGGAGGTTGTGTATCGCAGTGGACGTTACTAAATCTATGAACTGCAAGGAACTGAGAGATTGCGATGTTGTTGATTCAAGTGGAGCAAAAGTAGGCAAAATCAATGACCTAACATTCACTTTTGAAGGCGCACTGAAATTAAAACAGTTCATTCTCGCTGGTTCAAAATGGGAAGAGTTTCTAGAGTCTGTGAAATTCAGACCTGATAAAGACCCTGTCCTGAGTGCTTCACTCATCCAGAAGATCGGAGATATGGTCTATCTGAATACAAACGTGAATAGTCTAAAGACCACTTTGGATGACGGTGCCATTGAACTTGGAGAGATTCGATGGTCGAAGTTGACTAAGATGGACATCCATGACAAAGACGATGTCAAGATTGGTAGAGCTGTAGATGTAGATTTCGACACAGATGGCACTGCCTGCTTAATCGTTGGAGGCGGTTTTGTTGAAGAAACTCTCGAATCCGTTGGTCTAAAATCAGATGTAGACATTCTTGTTCCAAGTGAACGCATAGTCGCTATCCGTGACAAAGTCATCTTGAATGTATCAAAGGATGACTTAGAACTCACCATGAACCAAGCTTTAGAAAATCCAGAGGTCAAAAAAGCCAAGGAAATGCCTGCAGATAAAAGAGCGGCAGTCAAAATACGTTTGTACTATTGATCCGAAATCTTTGCAGACACATGACGACTGATAGGACTTTAGAAAAGATTCTATTATTCATCTGTGAGATGAGATTGTATTTCTAAGGAAGTTCTTCAAATGTGATATACTTCTCTTCCCATGCCATAGACCATCCTTCTTCTGCACCACAGATTTCCTGGTATTCTCGAATTGCATCACCAGCATCTGAAGATTCATCCTCATACAACATCGTAACGAGATTTCCCAAAGAGGTTTCAAGACTCTTTCGAAACACAGCAACATCTGGATATTCTTTGATAAGCTCGCGTTTGATTTCTATGGCTCTCTTGAGATGTGTATAAGCTTCTTCATTTCGCCTCATCTTTCTCTGCAAATATGAATAATTGTGAAGAACTAGCCCTAAGTGATACTTGTATTGCTCTGGTGTCCTTTGGAAAAGATGTTCGGTAATTGACAAAGATTTCTGAAGATGATTTTCTGCTGTTTTCAATTTATCAGTAGAAGCAAGAAAAATCCCAAGATTGTTGAAGCTATTAGACTGTAATCCGTAATATGGTTCTGGATAATTCTCAACCTTTTCTTGTGCAATTTCTAATGCTTCTTCTATTGCATCTTTAGCCTCCTGTATCCTCCCCTGACGCCAAAGCACTATCGCATAATTATTCAGAGTTCCAGCAAAGTTACCTTGCCATCGTGGTTGCCAAATCTCAGATGTTCGATATATATTGATGGCTTCTTCCAGTGCTACTTCAGCTTCTTCAAATTCACCTGCTCTCATCCTAACAACCGAAGAAACTTCGAGTTCCAGTGCCAAAAAGAGTTGCCATCTCGCTGTTTGCCCCTTAATTCGCTCTCTGCACATCTGGATAGATCTATCAATCATATCTATCGCCTTGTTTGAATTTCCACGCATACTCTCAACAAGACTCATAGTATAGTATCCAGTCTCAATGTAGCGTGAGTAATATTCTGGCAAATCATCTAATTTCTCGTTCGAAACTTCGAAAAGCTCTGCTAGGTGCTTCTCAGCCTCTTTCAACTTGTGGATTTTCAAATAGGCACAACCATTGTTATGTAGCAATAGCACTAGCGCCTTTCGACTAGACTTTGGGTCCTCATCAAGCAGGCTTCTACGTATCTCGAGAGCTTCATTGTACGATTCTACTCCTTTTCTCACATCTCCAATATACTCGGTGTTCAAAATTGCATTTGCATTTAAGATGGAAAGGAGGTCCTTTTTGTATCTCAGATTGCCGGGTTCGGATCTCACTAAATCTCTTTGGGCAGGAACTGCTTCGCTGTAAGTCTCTATTGCCTCTGAAAATCTTTCATTCCGCATAAGTACGGCTCCCAAAATGTGCATACCATAGGGAATCTTCTTTTCTTCACCAATACTCCGATAGATCTGGATTGCTTCCTCTGCAGTTGTTATTGAACACTCATCACCCATCTTTATCCAGGCACAAAGCAATAGCATATATGCAAGCGCTTTGAGCTGTTTCTTGTTTCCCGGAGTGGTAATTTTCCGCTGTATTTCCAAGGCTTTTTCTATAGATGCCAACGCTTCGTCATGTCGACCGACCGATGTCAACGCTTCGGTATAAAAAAGTTCATACAACTCAGTATGATACTCTGCTAAATTCTCGAGATGTTTTGGATCTCTTTCTGCTAGTTCTTCACCTATTCGTATGGCTTTTCTCACCGCATCCTCTGCTTCGGCAAAGCGGTCCATTTTTCGAAAGATCCTAGCCTTAAGACACTCTATCTCTGCGTTACCCATCTCTGAATTGAATCTTAGAGTTTCAAGGATGCTCCGAGCTTCCGGATCATGGTCTCTCTCAAGAAATCCATTGATTCGGTCCTTAGCATTCTAAATTGCCTCCTCCTCTGAGGTATGAGCCATGACCGAGAGTGCGTGTCCGACGAGTGTAAGATCACCGTTGTCTTCA
>JBHLRT010000363.1:0-3360 GCA_048882305.1 Candidatus Thorarchaeota archaeon | reverse complement strand
GGAGATTACACTGGACTATCCAGTCTCATTAGTCATAATCTGATATCGAATTGCAGCATTGGAATGTGGCTAGCTGGTGATGGCAGTATTATCAGAAATAACACTCTATTGAATAATAGCCTTGGAGTAGAGACAAGAGGAACTGGCAATTACATTTACTACAACACATTCCTTGAAAATTATCAGAGTGCTACAGATAGAGCTGTCAATTATTGGGACGATTCAGTTTCTATGGGCAATTACTGGGATCGGTACTTTACAGTAAATGACCGGTGGCCTGTATATCTAGATGATGATGCTCCAATTATCGTGCCTATAGATCCTGTAGTGCTTCCTCCTGATTCAAATGTCACTTTGTATTTCACGGCTGTAGATAACACACCATTCTCATATTCAGTCTTAGTAGATGGAATATTGTTTGAGGAAGATTCCTGGGATGGGGATGTTGTTATCATTGAAATTTCAATGTTAAGTATTGGGTCACATGAGGTCGAAATTACATTTACAGACATCAACGGCAATTTTGCCTCACAAGTTGTTCAAGTCAGAATACAGAATCCTGTCCCCATGATACCAATTGTCATAGGTGTAACCACAATCATCGGAGTGGTTGCTGTTGTTTTCCTATTGAAAAGACGTAGGTAATCAAAACACTCTATTACAAAACCCTAAAAGGCAGATGTGTAAACTCAAGACGAGACTAATAGAATACCCGCTTCTAGGCAGGCTATCATCAATGGACGAAGATCATCCCCCTAACCGAGGTGGATCATATGAGCAGCGACACAGTAGAGAATGGAAGTTTTTCCATCATGTCATTGGAGAGCGGCATCAAATATGCCACTTTAGAAGAAGCACCAGACGAACCCCTGCTCATTGAAATTATCGGAATACGACCTGATGATCTAGCCAAGATTTCTCATCATTTTGAGATTGATTTAGAAGACCTTCAAGATGTTCAGGACCTTGATGAACGACCTCGATTACAGATAGAAGACAAGTTTACAATGATGGTTTTCCGCGTTCCTCTTGACATTAGAGTGCAAGAGCGAGAATATTCAACAAATCCAATTGGAATATTCACAAATGGAAGAGACATCATCGTTGTTCAGAATGATGAGGTCCCCTTGAGAAAGCAACGATTACGGAAGAAAGTCCAGTATGGAACCACAGCCTCCGAGGTCATTTACAGGTGGCTGGAGGTGATAATCCATTCGTTTGAACATACACTCGATTTGATTGAAGAAACCATTAACAAAACTGAAGATGTGATCATGAGTGAGATTTATCCATCGCAGCTTGAGTGGTTTTTCCAGTTGTCTCGAGATGCGATTTTCATGGAAACCTCGCTGAAGGCCAACATGAAAGTCTTGCGAAGACTGAAGCGGTTTAATGTTGTTGGTCGCTTAATCCTGGATGTTGATAGACTTGAGGAGCTCGAAGTTGATCTTCAACAACAAGTTGAGTTGAGTGCAATATATCGAGAACTCATTGCAAATGCGATGAGCGCTTACGACAGTATAGTCAGTCATAATCTAAACCGTGTGATCAAGACACTTACTTCGATTTCACTTCTTGTTAGTGTGCCAACATTGATAGCAAGTATTTATGGAATGAATGTTGGACTTCCTCTCGAAAACGAACCTATTGCTTTCGGTTTCATTATAATTGTCAGCCTACTCATCACACTTCCTCTACTCATCTTACTTAGAGAAAAAGGATTAGTCTAGTTGTCTGGTTTATTTGAAAGAATCCACTTTGATTTTCGTTAACAGAAATAGGACTTTTTTCAAGTGAGTAGCTAAGTAAGTCCTTATTTGTATCCAAGACACTAGAAAAATCTATGAAAGTTGCAGTACTCACCAGTGGTGGTGATAGCCCAGCAATGAATGCGGCTCTTAGGGCTATTACACGAGTTGGAATCCATCGGGATTGTGAAATCTTTGGTGTTTTTGGTGGATTTCAAGGAATACTTGACCAAAAGATCCATGAGTTGAACTCCAGATCAGTATCTAGAATTTTGCATCGAGGCGGAACTATCCTAACGACTGGAAGGTCAGAGGAGTTCAGGACTGAGGCTGGACAGAAGAAGGCAGCTAAAATTCTTAGTGATCGTGGTTTTGATGCTCTAATTGCAATTGGTGGCGATGGGACCATGAGAGGACTGCACGCACTCAGCAAGCATTGGTCTGGTTGGTCTATTGGACTACCTGGAACTATTGACAATGATCTCTATGGGACAGACTATACAATTGGATTTGATACTGCTGTGAATAATGCTCTCGAAGCTCTTGACAAAATTCGAGATACTGCAGAGGCATTCCAGCGTGTTTTCCTCGTTGAGGTGATGGGCAGAAATGCAGGATTCATCGCTTTTCATGTAGGTTTTGCTACTGGTGCCTCAGCAATACTCATGCCTGAAACAAGCACCACGATAGAAGAGCTTGCCGAGACAGTTGTTCGTGCAAAAGAAAAGGCAAAGACAAGTGTTCTTGTGGTAGTAGCAGAAGGTGACGAGTTAGGAAATGCAACTAAAATTGGGCGAGAGCTTTCAGCGAGGATAAGCGATGAGTGTCGTGTTTCGGTTCTTGGTTATATCCAGAGAGGTGGAAATCCCACACAATTCGATAGGATTCTAGCGACACGGCTAGGAGCCTTCGCCATTGAGTGTCTTCTTAATGGTAAGCATGGTGGCCTTGTTGGAGAGGTCCATGGTGAGTTGATAATGACTCCTTATGAAGAAACATGGACAAAGAAGAAACCTCTTGATCAATGGATGCTAGGATTGCTCGATGAGTTGTCTGGGTGAACTCGGCAGACTAATACGTAAGTGTATCCATTTTAAGCCGGAGGTCAAGAAATTGGTGTTCAAGAACCTTGCGGACTACCATATCTGGGCTGGGTGGAAGATGAGAGAACTCCTAGGCAGTCTCGATTTGGAGGAATTCTCTGAAGAGATAATGGAGACTAGTCCACGAGAGCTGGTACAGCATATCGTATTAGCATTAGAAACTTGTTTCTTTTTTGTTGAGGGCGAAAAGGATAGTTCAGTTTTTGACAGAGTACGGCGATTGCCCCGACAGGAACTTCTCAAACGATGGGAAATCCTTGATACACGACTTAGTCAAGCAATTGAGGAGATTCCACAGGATAAGATAATGGTCAAGCACATCAACGAGGAACCTTTCGAGATCGATGTTTTTGACTTCTTTTTTCAGTACCTGCTTCACACAACTCATCATCGTGGTCAGCTAGCCATGATTCTTAGCCGCATGGGCTTGGAAGTCCCAGGAACTGACTATCTGATGTTCTTTTGAGAGAACGTTTGAGGTGTAGGTACTTTCCAACCACCGAATTCTT
>JBHLRT010000362.1:0-3366 GCA_048882305.1 Candidatus Thorarchaeota archaeon | reverse complement strand
ATCCATGACCAGTAATAGGAAGAAGAGAATGAGAGCTATGACTAAGACTACTATTTTGACCGCAAGTCGAGCCGTACTTACCATAAACACTGCCTCCTTGTTTTTCCATAACTCACGTCTATATACCTCATTCTCATTGTTACTTCCTTCAGAGCTTTGTCTTGAGAATCTCCCTGATGTCATGAAGTGCTAGCAGTATTTCATCATCGAGAGTACTGTCACTTCTCTGAACTGGTTCATCTCGAGGTGCAACCACTTCAGTTCCAGTAGTATAGGGGTCTCTGAAACGCCTTAGTTCACGTAGAACAAAACTTGTAAGTTCTTGATAGAACCTGATGCCTTCCAGCTTCTCTTCTGGACCACTTTTGCCAGTTGGTCCACCTGAGTACCCTGCAGTCTGAATCTCTACAGTTCCAATCTTGAATAGCCTGTCAAAAATTCCTGCTCTACTTGCAATGTTCGTTATAGTTCGAAATGGGACATGTTTTCTTGTGATATTGACAATACCCTTCTTGACATATATCTCAGGCATTGCAGTACCAGACTCTGATATTACTGCATACTCAATAGATCTGACATATACGACAGTACCCACCAATGCTGGAACAAGCCATACTAGATGGACAATCCAGATCCACATCGAAATAGTGGGCAACCATTCAAGGATCCATAATCGTTCATATGCAGTCCAGCTATCAAAGTAACCAATCAGCCATGCAGTGCTCCATAATGAAAAGATGGATAGTGCCCAAGTCACTGCTGCAAACGCGATGGCCATGAACCACCACTTGTTCCTAAGTGCACTCACTGGCTTGAATGTTTTCCCAAAGGACATGTCCTGAGGAGATTCCAAAACTCCTTGTAATCCGTTTGCTACTACCAATTATTAACCACCTTCTGTAGATTCACGTTGGTAGCGAGGAAGTTGTTTTGCTCCGAGTTTACTGAAAATCCTGACAGATTGCTCAGTCATGTACATTCCTTCTTCCTTTGGATTCAGAGTCAAATTGTACTCATTGAGAATTGTATCAAGTGTTTCTCTGCATTCCTCTTGTTTCGGACATGGATTGCCATCAGTTTTCATCTGTGGATCATATGGTGAACCATCGCATAGTTTTCCACCATAATTTGTATGATCATACCATACAATCACACCAAGTCCAAGAGTAAAAACAATGTATACCTGCGTATTTGCTTGATAATCAAATCCAGTTAGAAGCCCTGTTTCACCATCCACACTCTCAATGTCCAATCGGTGACTGTTTGCGTGTTGCTTCAGGCTATCTTCAATCTTTGATTTTGCTCTGCTAAGAACCCTCGAAACATATGCCGTATTCGAGAATTGCATTTGTCTTATTTTTTCTTTCTCTTCTTCGGCCTTTTTGGAATCGCTGATTTTAGCATCAATATCTTTGCTAAGCACTTCAAAGACATATTTTGGAATGTCATTCAACCTCTCATACTCACTAAAGATGTCTGAGGTGGGTCTTCCGTGATGATACTCCCACCAGACCACTGCTTCATGAGTTGAGAGTAACGCCATTGCATATTTCCTCGCTTGACGCAGCTTTTAAGTTTTTGGTTAAACTTTACTGCGCTCTGGTAAACATTTATTAGTGTATGAATATAAATCTTTACCATCAGGCTGTAAACATTTACAGCAAGACTGAAGGCGAAAAAGATGGTAAATAACGGGATTGTTATACGAACACACGGTTTGAACAAGAGATTCGATACTGTTCATGCCGTTAGAGATCTGAACCTAGAGGTTCGCTCTGGTAGCAGATTCGGTTTCCTTGGTCCTAATGGGGCTGGGAAGACTACTACAGTCCGTATCCTGTCTGGACTCATGAAACAAACAAGTGGCGAAGCTACTGTATGTGGTTATGATGTCAGCACAGAACGGGAAAGAATCAAGGCTGTAACTGGTCTTCTTCCTGAGTCTCCTGGACTGTATTCGAAGCTATCGGCAGTAGAATTCCTAGAGTTCATAGGAGCACTAAATGGACGGAACGGGAGTGCCCTCAATAGACGAATCGATATTATGCTTGGCATGCTCGGATTAGAAGGTCGTCAGAACGATCTACTGGAGTCCTATTCTTCTGGAATGAAACAGAAAGTTCTCGTTGCATCAACACTATTGAGCGAGCCAAAGCTCGTTTTCCTAGATGAGCCTACATCAAGGCTAGACCCAGCAGCAAGTGCGTTGGTAAAGGATCTCATCCTTGCTCTAGCTCAAGAAACTGAAACCAGCTTCTTCATCTGCTCACATCAAACTTCTTTCGTTGAGGATGTTTGTGACATAGTTGGAATCCTGAATGATGGCGCACTAGTTACATATGGTTCTCCACAAGAGATCATTGAAAACACAGGTGCGAAAGATCTTGAAGATGCATACTTGAAGATAGTTGGCGGTCATATTGACAAGCAGGCCCTATTAGCTTGGAGGTAATGCTGATGGTACGAACTTGGTTAGCAATTGCAAAGGCTGAGTTCCAGGTATTGTCCTCCAGTATGAGACGAAATAGAAAACTCTACGTGGGCATACTCTACGCACTCGCTTTCGTATGGGCAATAGTTCTGACGCCGATAATCTACAATGCTGTTCTTAGTGCAATATTTCCCATGGAAGTCCTGAGACCAATGCTCATGGTGATATTTCCGGGATTGATGCGGACAGTAGGACTATTCCTATGGCTTATCCTGCTTCTGTTTCCATTATCAATGGCTTTGCAGGAGATCAAGATTGGACAGTGGGAGATCTTTCTGTCGAACAATGTCCGGACTAGGGACATAATGGCTGGGACTTTCCTAGGAAAGCTCGGTCTTTACGGGTTGATTATCATACTCTTGGCACCTTTGTTAATTGCGCCTTTCATGCTGGCATTCGAAGTCAGCATCGTTGGGCAATTACTAGTCTATGGTGTGGTGACGATGTTGGCAATGGGTACTATCTGGTTCTCAAACTTCCTCACAAGTGTGATTCAAGCCAGGCTTGGTGATTCGTCACGCGGAAATGACATAGCAAAAGCATTGGCTATGGTTGTGGCGATTGTAGTCATAATTCCAATGTACGGTTTGATGTTTTTCCTGCCAACACTCTCTGAATTGATGGGAATGAGCGCATTCATTGTCCTCCCTTCAACCTGGTTTGCTGATCTAATCAGCTGGATTGCAATAACATTCAATGGTATTGGACTGGCAGACTTTCAGATAGCTGGTTTTTCATCTGTACTTCAGCTAGATATGTTAACTACAGCGGTTCTAGCAATTGGCTTTGTACTGGGTACAGTAGCAATTGCTTTAGGAGCTGCGGATAGAGTTTTCACAATCGAGGCTGGTGTCCGTACGGAGGTAGTGACAACT
>JBHLRT010000361.1:0-3367 GCA_048882305.1 Candidatus Thorarchaeota archaeon | reverse complement strand
CCTCTAACTATTATATGAACAAATAATACTCATGAGGTCTTAAAGTTTCTTATACTATACTTGATAGCTCTCATTTTTTCTTAATTACTGGTTGTATGTGCGCAGTAATGTTTGCAGAAACAAATTAGTACAATCCTTCGTACTTCGAAGGAGTCATTTATTAGCATTCAGTCTTAGCTCATCCCTAACACGAGATAGGCTTTGGAGTGGGTAGTACTGAACAATGATGTTATTGTTGACCTCAACGAAGTATCGCGGGTCTACTCAATGGGAGAGATAGATGTTCATGCCTTAAGAGGCGTGTCACTTCAGATCAAGAAAGGTAGTGCGATTGGAATCATGGGTCCGAGCGGATCCGGGAAGACAACACTGCTTAATCTGATTGGTGCATTGGACCGACCGACACACGGACACGTAATGATTGATGGTCTAGATATTACCAATATGGGTGAGGGTGAACTCACAAAGGTTCGCAGAAATAAAATCAGTTACGTGTTTCAGTTCTTCAATTTGTTACCCGTTCTAACTGCCTATGAGAATGTGGAACTTCCGCTCCTAATTGGTGGAGTAGAGGAGAATGCTCGCAAAGAACGAGTTGACCATCTGTTGTCACTAGTTGGTTTAACAGAGAGAGCTGAACATCGTCCAGATGAATTGTCTGGAGGAGAACAGCAGCGTATAGCTATTGCCAGAGCGCTAGCTAAACCACAAGGGACGACAAGTTCGGTCATTGTACTTGCTGACGAACCTACTGGAGACCTCGATTACAATACTGGCAAAGAGATACTTGATGTTCTAGTGAGATTGACAAAAGGCGAAGGAGGAACACTGATCACTGTAACTCACGATCCTGAGGTTGGAGAAAAGATGGATCGTGTTTACAGAATGCGAGATGGGCTGATAGAGAATCCATGATGGAGGAAATGGAGCTTGGCTGCTGTTCCAACTGGCTACGAAGCATTTCATAGCACCCGAAGGAAAGGAGTCACATTACTCTGTATTCTCTTAGCTTCTACCATGGCAATGGGCATCACGGTATATGTTGATTCATACTCTGTTCATGAGTGGAACAACAGAGTTGGAGCTCTTGGACAGATTGCTATGTCTGCAGAAGGAGAGGGGATTGATGGGTATGTGAATAATATTCGAAATATAGATGGAGTTTCTAAAGTCGCCGCACTTGAACGGAGTCATGGGAATCTCGAGTATTTGAGGAATGATACATGGGGTGAATGGCGGGATGCGGTCTATGGTGATGTAATCGCTCCAGATCAGGAATTCATGGATACGTTTCCAGGTTATATCTATCTTGTTGAAGGTAGTTTTCCAACAACCAATAGTTCACAAATTGCAGTTATTGATACTCTAGTTCAGTTCTATGGATTCAAAATTGGAGATGTAGTGAATTACACAGATTACTGGGACGACATTCCAACAGAGGTTGAGGTGATTGGCGTTTATCACCAGGGAGAAGATAATGCTGACAATAATTACTATTGGTATTATGATAGCATCGCGATAGTTCACCCAAGTCTAATGGACGCCATAGATTACAAAGTATACATTGATATCGATAGGTCGCGGATTACTCCTTTTGATGCAGGAGGTTCACTAGCCTTTGTCAACAGAATTGGACAAACAATTAGGGAGCTTGATCCATTCTATGATCCTCAGAGACCATGGTCTTCTAGGTTTTGGATATCTAATTTAGTTGCAGATGCCATCAACATGTATATGAATTGGGTTCAATTAGCCCGGCTCAATCAGGTATTTAGATCATCTGCAATCATCATACTGATTATACTCGTAACATTCCTTGCTATTCGACATAATGTAAATGAGAGAAGATATGAAACATCAATGCTCTTCTCAAGAGGAGCATCATCTGGAGATCTTGATAAGATTGTGAATCGAGAAATTATCATTCTCTCTATTGTTTCAGGTCTGGTAGGCATCTTTGCTGGAATAGGCGTGAGTAGAATAGCCATATCAGCCACAGGATTCTTTCAGTTTGATTTATCACTCATGGTCACCGAACCACTGCTTGTTTCCCTTGAATCCTTGATAATCTCACTCGTGGTAGGAATCTCGTTACCTCTGATAACCTTAGGCGGCTATCGTATTATTTACTCAACAAAGCGGTCTATTGAAGAAAACCCGGGGAAGATAGCAAAGATAGTTAGAGGATTCAATTTCATAAGATGGGACTTGCTTGTTGTAGGAATCGCAGGATTATTGCTCTTGGCATTGCTTACTGGAGGGAGCGCTGTATCCAACGATCCTCTTCTCAATATCATCCTTCCAATTGTACCCCTGCCACTCTTTCTTGGAATGGCAAGTCTTTCTATTAAACTCCTGAGAAGAGGTTCTGATGCAATCTCACGAATTATGGCAAAGATAGTTGGCCAATTATCCGCATCAATAGGTATTCGAAGAATCGGAAAAGGAGCTTCGTCAGGCGGAGCAGCAGCAATGGTTCTTGTTCTTGCCATATGCCTTTCATGGAATAGTGCGATAATAGATGCCTCTCTGCCAGTGACGACTGAATATCAAGCCCGATTGTCAGTTGGCTCGGACTTAACATTTGCACTTGACAATTCTGAGTTCACTAGATGGGATGAATTCATAACTAATGTCACAAACCATGACCAGGTTGTATCCGAAACTCTAGTGGCAGAAATCGGTATGTACCTGACAAGCGACTGGTCAGGATACAATACTTTTCTCGCAGTCAATCCGAGAGAGTACTCTGAGGTTGGTTACTACTACTCGGGTAATAGATTGAATACTTCTGAAATGGCAAGTATGCTTGAGTCCCTTGAATCAATTCCAGATGGAGCGATAGTATCATCAGACATAGCTAGCGATTACAATCTTGAGGTTGGAGATCTCCTTCGTGCAACACAACTAGACGAGGAGTCAATACCCATTACGTTCAGAATCTTAGGAATTGTTGAAGCTCTTCCTGAAATGCCGGGTGAGGAGACGTATTATTATCCATACCCAATTCCGTTAGTTCCATATCCCTACTACTATCAGAATATTGTGGGTCAGCAGAGGGTCCTCGTGAATAGGGAGTTTCTTAGCACTCAATTAGACATAGTGAACCTTACATCATCATACCTCTGTGTGCAATTAAGTTCTGGTGCAAATGGTACACAGATTGCAAATGACCTTCTTGACGGTGGAGGAATGCAAATACTTCGGGAAGGGATTTGGGGTTCCGTTGATTTATTGACTAGTGAATATCTGTCTCAGACATCATATCACATGGATAGGTCAGTTGACACAATGATGACTGTGCTTACAACTACTACCATATTAGGTGCATTTGCAGTTTATGCATTAGAAGGAGTGAGGGAACGAC
>JBHLRT010000360.1:0-3376 GCA_048882305.1 Candidatus Thorarchaeota archaeon | reverse complement strand
GTACGAAGCTGCATTTCAAAGGTGTAAAATTGTCCTGTGGGATATGCTCCAAAAGCTTCGAAGTAATCCTCAGTTAGATTCCTATCAAAGACATTCCATGATTGCATAGGTCCAGTAACCTGGAAATAACGATTGTATGAGCTATTTGTGAGGCTAGAGTCTTGGCTCTCAAAATAGTAGTAAAGGTCTCTTTCTCCCACCGCATAAAATCGCACTCTCATTCGTAGATAGTTATTATCTACAGCACTGGGTAATTCATCAACAAACCAGTCAAACTTTAGAGTCAGATTAGTAGGATTATTCCATGATGACCATCCATTTGTCCTTAATGCCGTCTCCGAGTAATCTGAGGGATTGTCAGCACGAGCTTGAATCACAAATGAACGTGAACCTTCATTAACGTACAATGGATTTGTGTTGAAGTATGCATAATGCTCCTTTGTGAATTGCGACGATATTCCCTCTGGACTTGTATCATCATACCATTGCTCAAATCCCGGATTTGGAAATCGATTGGTTTTCCATTCTACGCGGTTAGTGTCTGTTGCCGCAGATGTAAAGCTCTCTGCTTGACTTACACTAACTTCAGAGAACTGATAGGTTAGTGGCATAAGCCACAAAAGTACACATAAAATTCCTAGAAGTTTTAGGTGGTTTTTCATTATTCTCTCTCCTAGCGAGGTTATATCCCATCAAAATCAACTGCTTATCTTTCTTTGTCGCATCTGTATTGCTGGTATGTACTCAAAAGTATTAGTTTGAAAACCAAAAAAAGGGGAGGAAGTAAGGGATAAACCCTTACTTTGTATTTCTACCTTTTACGGAATATTACCGCTGCCACGACAATACCGATTACCAATCCACCGATTCCAATCACTGCTACTGTCAGTAGGTCAAAGCCTGGTGCTGGTCCTGCTGTACCAGTTGGCGTTGTCGGTGATGTTGTTGTAGTTGGTGGTGGTGCAAATCCACCTGGAACATACGGTTCGCCATTCCAGACACTCTCAATTGGAGGCGCAACTGTGTCACGATCTAGAGTTTCATTCAACTCAGCGATGACGAGCTTATATGTTTCAGATGTAGGGTTAGTATCGTTCACCGCTGTTGCGATATACATCTCTGCAAGTCCTTGATGATCATCCGGTCTCAACAATGTTGGTCCCTTTGGAGTGTTTATGTCAATACCACCTTCCAAATAATTGATCATCAGGTCGGTATCAAGATCTGGTATCGCGTTTGTGACATCTACCAAGAACTGAGCAGTAGCAAATGCACTAGCAGTGAAAAGCTCTGGCACACGATATGTAAGTCCGTACTGCCCATTTGGCATAATGTTTCTAGTAACATGCTCAGCTACCATCCAGTCATTTACTGCATTGTTTGGCAGTTGGTACCCATATAGACAAAGTCCTTGGGAACCGATATATGTAGCGTTACCTGATAAACCCGCTTCAGCAAGGTTCATTGAAAGGATATCAATACATGCTCCAGCAAGCTCCATGTCTGCTGCAATGTTATAGGTGAATAAATCATTGTATAAATAAACAAAGGAGCCTGCCCAAATGAGGAACAAATACTCAATATCGTTCACAGCATCTGCAGCTTTGAGAGCATCAATTGATGCCTGGAAATCAGTTTGTGCAAGCGACTCATATAGTGCAGTTACAACCGTTCCTCCTTTGTCCTGTATTACGCTTGTCATAGCATCTACTCCAAATCTGCCAAAGGAATAATCAGCGGCAAGAAATGCGAATTTGGTGTAACCAAGCGTGTCCATTGCGTAATTAACACCTGCATAAGCATCATGCCAGTTGTTTCTAGCAATCCTGAAAACATATGGATTAAAGTCTTCAGCAGTTATTGAAGACGCAGCCGCAGGAGTAACGAAGTATAGTTTCTCATATTCTTCCGCAATTGGTGCTAGTGCTGCGGCAACTGCACTGGAAGTTCCTCCGACGAGAATATCAATGCCATCGGTTTCTATAGCTTCCACAGCTAGTGCTGCTGCAGTAGTTGGATTACTCACAGTATCATAGTAGTGAATCTCATAAGGTCGACCTGCTTCTGTCATGTTCTCATTGTCATATCCCATCATCGTTGTTGCATATATCATTCCCAAATCGAATCCTTGTGCTGTCCATGGTGCGTATGCCTGCAGTCCTCCTCCTGTGAAGGGGGCAAAAATCCCAATCTTAATCGGAGTTGTCTGCGCAGCAACTGGTGCTACCAAGAAACAAGGTGCGAAAACGGACAATACTAAAAGCAATGATAGAGACAGAGATATGGTTCTCAGTTTTTTCATCATCTATCCTCCGATAACAGTACTATGTTAAGTACTGCCAAAGTTAGAACATAGAATGTTCTATGTCTAGCCCTAAATGGAGGGCCCCCTGCTATATATCTCTTAAGGACACTAAAATAATCAGAATATTCATCTTTTTTGTTTGGCTAAGAAACCAAGAACTATACTGTTGAATTCCTCAGGACGTTCGAATGTAACCGCATGTCCTGAATCTCGAACAATGGTCATTTCTGATTGAGGTATTCTTTCATGAATTAAGTTGGAATATGGAAAGGCTGGTTTCAGAACGTCTTTCTCACCAGCAATTATACAAGTAGGGATCTTAATCTGGTCTAGTTTATCTGTAATTTCAAGTTCAAGAAACGCATCCATTAAATTCACAAGCGCGGGATACTCCAATTGAGCATATCGAGTCTTAGCTGTTTCCAAAATAGCTGTATTTTCTCGAATGAAAGTTTCTGCAAAATTCAATGGTACTGTAGCATGATAGAAAAGTTCAGGATCACCAAGCTCGCAAACATATCTCCATAGCTGAGCCATTTCAAACAACAAAGTACCTACGAAAGAAACAGCACTACACACAACAATGCTCTTCAAAAGTTCAGGATATTTAATGGCAAAGAATAAGCCTAGTTCAGCTCCATAGCTTATTCCTACGTGGTGAACTTTGTTAATTCCAAGTTCATCGAGAAGAGCTTTTTGATCATCTGCGTGGAGGTCAAATGAATAGGGTCCCTTTGGTTTCTCACTCTGTCCCTGTCCTCGCATATCATATAAAATAACTTGATACTCCTTCGAAAAAACTGGAGTTTGATTAATCCATCCTAATGTATTTGAAAAAACACCATTTCCAAAGATGACTGGTTCTCCCTCACCGTGTATCTCATAATAGATATCTATTCCATTCACATTGCTGATAGGCATGGTTACACTTCCTCATCACCAAAATCTTCACGCAATTTTCGTTTGAGGATTTTTCCTGCTCCAGAGATGTATGGAGTGAAACTATCCGTAAAACGAACAGACTTTGGAATTTTAAATTTAGCCAGTTTTCCAGAGCAGAAGTCAATGATC
>JBHLRT010000359.1:0-3382 GCA_048882305.1 Candidatus Thorarchaeota archaeon | reverse complement strand
AGAATGTGATAGATATGCCAATAGTAGAACTTGTGGCCAAGAAGACTCTGGAGATGAATCCAGATATTGGTCTTGAAGTAGTGGACCTCATAGTTCTACTTTGGATGTACTCCAATCCTTATGACAACAATCGTCGCCAGCTGAGCTCTATGCGCAATGTCCTAAGTATGTCTGAAACCTTGCAAGTACCCGGAGGAGGACTTGATGTCACAGAGGATGAACTTACTCAAATCGTGTTGGGTAGTCTTCAGAAGCTCAAGAAAAAAGGACTTGTGTATATACGTTCTGCAGGAATTCATTTCGTGAAAGGAACACTCACAGAGAAAGGAGTAGAATTAGTGAAGAAATCAGTGAAGATTCCTGTTCTAAGACGTGTGACAGCAGAGTTCGGAAATAATCCTTGAAATTTAATTCCTAAATTCGAACATGTGGGAATACTTAAATGCAAAACTATTCCGAAACCGGAATGCTGCTCAATAGAGTCAGCTGTTTCCGAACGTAAGGAAGCAGTGCAGACATCTAGTTCTGCTCGCGAGAACAGTCTGTATACGTGTGCCTGAAAGTTCGGGAGTGGTTGCGAGAGCGGAATGATGACTTTATAGCTTAGAGAAAAAGCTAGAGAAAGTCTACCCACAGCGGAAGTGAGGCATAATGCCATCATATGGATATTCAATCATAGGCATTGACCCGGATAGAACGGCTATAGCCAGCGGAAGAAACATGCGGGTTTCCCCGAAACAGTGTAGAGAGGTCTGCAACCACATTCAGGGAATGATGCTGGACAAGGCAATAGATCTGTTAGAACTCGTAATAGATGAGAAAGCTTGGATTCCCTATCGGCGTCATAAAAAGAAACGCGGACATCACCCTGGAATGAAGAAATTTGCAGCTGGTGGCCATCCTGTCAAGGCATCTCAGTACATATTGCATGTTTTGAAAAATGCAGAGGCAAATGCGGATAGCAAGGGTCTCGACATCGATCGTCTAAGAATAATCCACGCCGCAACACAACGGGGTCGAACTTACAAGAAATACATTGAACGAGCTTTCGGACGAAGTACAGCGTATTTTGAGAACACATCCCATGTGGAGATTGTGCTAGAAGAGGTGGGTTAAATGTCGGCTGTAAAATACTTCATTGAACAGAATTCGCGTAGACTTGCAATTGATGAGTTTCTCGCAAGTGAACTCAATGCCGCAGGATATGGTGGCGTAGAGATAAGAAAAATGCCCATGAAAACAGAGGTTGTGATTCATGCCTCAAGGCCTGGTGTTGTTATTGGTCGCCGAGGAGCAAAGATTCGAGAGCTTACATACATCCTCGAGAATGAGTTCGGAATCGAAAATGTACAGCTAGAAGTCAGTGAGATAGAAAATCCATGGCTTGATGCAGCTGTAATGGCTTCACGACTAGCAAGACAACTGGAAAGAGGTGTTCGCTTTCGTAGAATGGCCTATTGGATTCTCAGACGAGTCATGAGAGCTGGAGCTATAGGCTGTGAAATCATTGTTAAAGGTAAGCTATCAAGCCGAAGAGCACGTTATCAAAAATTCAAACAAGGAACTATTGCCAAGACGGGAGAGCCTGCAGACACCTTCGTTGATCAAGCACATGATTTGGCAGTTTTGAAACCGGGTGTCATTGGTATAACAGTACGGATAATGAAACCAGAATCAAAGGTTCCCGGTATAATTCATATCAAACCTCCTAGACCTAGGAAGAAGGAAGAGATAGAGCTGGTCAAGAAGCCAGATGAAGAAGAGGTCACAGAAGAGGAGGAGGTTGTTGAAGAGGCACTCGAAGGAATCACTGATATCGATGAACTCCGCGAACTAGAGGAACTCGATGGCCTGGAACTTGTGGATGAACCCTTAGCCGTGGAGGAAGATACTCCTCAAGAACAAGAGGAGGAAGCAGCAACAGAGGAAGTAGAACCTGAAGTCAAAGATGAACCAGATGAGTCAGCTGAAGAAGCAATTCTGGAAGACCTGAAAGAATTGGATGACTTAGAGGATGGAGGTGCCGAGTAGTGCCAGGATTGAATGCTAAAGAGATCAGAAAATTGACTGCTGCTGAGCGTCAGAAAAAATTGGAAGAGCTGTATGATGAGTTGTCTAGTATCAGAATAGAAACAGCTACAGGTGGAGGCACTGAGAATCCATACAGAATTCGTAATGTAAGGCGAGCGATATCTCGAATCCTCACTATTCAGCATGAAGAAGCGATGGAGGAATCAGAATGAAAGTAACTCCTGAGAATCTAATTAGGCATGAACTTGTGGGACTTTCAACACATGTTGTTGAATCAAAGGATCCCAGTCATGTTTGTAGAAAGGGAGTCATTCTGGGTGAAACAAGAGAAATGATTCAGATTGGCACGGAAGAAGGAACAATCTCAGTTCCAAAAGGAATCTGTGTTTTTGACATGACTCTCCCCGACGACATAGTAGTTCGAGTTAACGGAGGACTACTCAGGGGACGACCCGAGGACAGAATGAAGAAGCGACTCAATAGGAGCTGGTGATAATGGTTGAAACAAAGAATAAAGTCCGAAATATTGGCATCCCTAATGTAGAGCCACCTGAGAACACCTGTGATGATGTGAACTGCCCATTTCATGGCAGTCTGTCTGTCAGAGGTCGTATTATGGAGGGAATAGTTACTAGTACAAAGATGCACAGGACAATCGCGTTTCAGACTGACTTTCTCAGTCTAATCAAGAAGTATTCACGATACGAACGTCGGAGATCAAAGAAATTAGCTCACTTACCTCCATGTATTGAGGTGAAGGTAGGAGACACTGTGAAGGCTATAGAATGTCGCCCTTTGAGTAAGAATGTATCTAGAGTGGTTGTATCGGTCACTCCAGCAGAAGTTGGAACAAAGGAGGAGTAGTCTGTGTCAAGAAAAGTTGGAAGAGGAATAAGGAAATTCATCCCAAGGATTGTTAGAGGGCTCCCCATTGGTGCGACCCTTACATGTGCAGATAACTCCGGAGCGAAAGAACTCAAACTAATCACAGTCTTTGGATACAAAGGCAAACTAAGAAAGCTTGGGAAGGCTGGAGTTGGTGATTTGGTCAATGTATCAGTCACAAAGGGAAAGCAAGAGCTTCGCAAGCAAGTGCTTCAGGCAATCATTGTTCGACAGAAACAACCATACAGAAGACCTGATGGCACATGGATGCAGTTTGAAGATAATGCAGCAGTTCTGGTAAAACCAGGTGGCGAGCCACAAGGCTCAGAATTGAGAGGACCAATGGCAAGAGAGGTCACTCTGAAGTGGCCAAGGGTCTCTGCAATTGCATCTAAGATTGTATGAGGGTGTGAATGATGGTAAAGAAACCAAGCTCAAAATCGCCAAGGAAGCAACGTCAGAAAGT
>JBHLRT010000358.1:0-3386 GCA_048882305.1 Candidatus Thorarchaeota archaeon | reverse complement strand
TATGGAGGCAGCACGAGTGAAACAACTATTGGCAAAAGGCGCTGAATCGGTAATTTACAAAATAGACCAATGGGGCTTTCCCTATGTTTTAAAATGGCGACAATCCAAACCATATCTTCTGAAAGATATTGACTCACTGCTCCAAAAGTCGAGAACTAGTCGAGAATGCAAGATGTTGACAGTTTCACGATCGCTTGGAGTTCCCACCCCTGCAGTCTATTCAGTCAATCTTGATAGACATATGATTTTGATGGATTATATCCCTGGAAACCAATTCAAGCAGCTGGCTGGACAGATATCCCACTCTGAGCTTATTTCATTGAGCCGCAGGTTTGGTGGTCTCATAGCTTTACTCCATCAAGGGAATGTTGTTCATGGAGACCCAACTACCAGCAATGTAATTGTAGATGAAAATTCACGAATGTGGATTGTTGACTTTGGTCTGTCAGAGATGAATGCTACTGTTGAGATGAAAGGAGTAGATCTTCATTTAATTCACAGAGCATTAGAAACAACACATTGGGAGCATCAAAATGTAATGTTAGATGCTGCCCTTGAGGGATATATCGAAGTTCTTGGAGAGTCCGCTGAATCCACACTTACAAGAATGATGGATATTCGAGAGCGAGGAAGATATCACTAACACAAACCCAAGATTGCAAAACTAATCCATGAAACCCCCTCGCCACAAGGCAATCTTTATATCCACAGTCTTAGGCCATGGGGCAGACCCGGTTTCTGAGGGTACCACTGGACTTAGAGGTTATTCCAATGGCAAGAATGCACACAAGACGAAAGGGCCAATCCGGTAGTAGACGCCCCTCCACATTGAGAGTCCCAGATTGGATGGAAAAGGAAAAAGACGCTCAGTGGGTAGAAGCCAAAGTAATCGAACTTGCCAAGGCTGGAAATACTCCCTCAATGGTGGGTAAAATCCTTCGAGATCAATATGGCATCCCATTGGTACGAGTTATTACCGGGAAACGAATAATGGACATTCTACGCGAAAATGACCTTCAGAGGAATGTTCCTGAAGACCTCAGAAATATGATTGCTAAGGCAGCCACAATCCGAAAACATATGGAAGAGAACAAGAAGGATTTTGTTTCTAAACGAGGCCTTCAATTAGTTGAAAGCAAAATCCATAGACTCTCGAGATACTATCGGAAAAAGAAGATACTTCCCGCTGATTGGAAGTATAGTCCTGACCAAGCTGCTGTACTTTTGAGATAGTTTTATCATAGACTAACAGCTCGTTCTTGTGAAATGAGTTCGAAATCACGTGGTTCTCCATCTCTCAAATCATTAAAGAAACAATGTGCAGAGATTCCATTCAAGAACCACGAACAAGTGTTTATCGTGTCGGCTCCCGATACCACTTCAACATTAGCTACTGCAATACTTTGTAGGGGGATTATGAAATCTGGTGGAGCTTTCCACACATCATTTGAAACGCCAATCCTTAGTATAGAACAAGTCAATGAACTACGCAATAGATATGACTCTGCATCTGTGATTTTTGTAGGCGTTGCAACAGTAGGAAAGAAGAAAATCAAGAAAGGCAAGAGTTACCCATTATTTGTTGGTGGATATTCTGAATCTGAACAAATCCACTCATTGACTTTAGGAGATCAAAACACAATTCCTGCAACAGCTTTTGTGTTTACTGAGGAGTATCTCATTTCAAGTGACTATGAGCTTCAGCTTGCTGCAGGAGCAAGTTTACTCTATACTGGTTCTAATAAACTGTCATCTAAAGCGAACACAGAGATCTTTGAACAGGCTAAGGAAAGGAATCTTCTCGAAGAGCGAAAAGGCATCAAGCTATTTGGCTTTGGTTTTCTACCACTCGATGAACTACTTCTATATAGCACACGTCCATTTATCCAAGGTATAAGTGGGAATCAGAAAGCTTGTGATGCTTTACTCAATGAAGCTGAAATTCCAATTACTAAACTCCGAATGCCAATGAGCTCATTGAATAGTAAGGAAGCCCAGCATTTCACTCAGCATCTCACTTCAAAGCTTCTGGAGAAAATTGGCCCGAGTATAATCTCATACATTCTTGGGACAGATTATGTCTTAATCCTCGAATCTGAA
The DNA here is from genome assembly GCA_048882305.1 of Candidatus Thorarchaeota archaeon. GTDB lineage: Archaea > Asgardarchaeota > Thorarchaeia > Thorarchaeales > Thorarchaeaceae > SMTZ1-45. The sequence goes on along the minus strand of JBHLRT010000358.1, from coordinate 1,286 downwards.
ACCAGTCCGCTTCGATATCTGTCAGGACTTGAGGCAATTGCTGAAACAGCTTGGGGACGTCAAGAACAAGGTGCAGCAATGAGTGTATGGCTCGGAGACCGTGGGAGGTCTCTACGAACTATAACAGACATTTATCTAAGTCATCAAAAAGATGTCATCTCAACAATATCAAGACTAGAATCAAAATTGAAGGGAATATCAACTGAAACCAGCACTTTGATAGAAGTTACTGGTGTTCAAAGTGAACTTCTGACTGATGTGGGCCGTGTTGCCCTCCAAAGCGGCTTGGTAAATCACGAACATCCTCTTCTGATTACAAATAATGAGTCTGACGTTGTTATCTGGACTTCGGAAAGCATTGTTGCTAATGAAGTGGTCAAAATACTACAGAAAAAGAACTTGGAACCATTTCTGACATCAAGACAATCGTTGAAGTTTGAAGGCCTTCCAAAAGAGTTACGAGAGGAGGTACTACGAGATATATCCCTAAGAACAAAGAAGTGAGTGTCGTGATTGTTCGAATTCAATTAGATTTCAACTCTGAAGAAGATGCAATAACTACACACTCTGCTATATCTCCGGACAACTCTCCTCTACCAGAAGGAATGGAAATTGTTTGCTTAGTCGAAGGACCCAAATTGCTCATCACAATCAAATCAACACGCAGCTTGGAAAGTTTGGCTGCAACACTTGAAGACATAATGAGCGCTGTGGATCTATCACTAAGAACCTCTGACTCTATTGATTGACCACGAAATCTTAACTGAGGTTACTTAGTTTCTGAACTGGTTGTGTTTGACATTGTCAGTTCATCAAATATTGCCTGAGCCTTCGAACGTGACTCTTCAGCCATCTCCTTTGTGATAAAACCACGCTGAACAGCTCGTTTCAACAGGTGTTGGTCAATAATACGCGGATTCTCTGTTATTGGTGCTTTTACTATGTCTATCTCAAGGTCCACGTAACGAATTCTTCCAGGACTATTTCCATTACTTGGATAGACCTCAACTCCCGTGTTGATATTGATATAGGTGCCCTTGAGAAATCCCTCACGAGAATAATAATCCGTCACAAGTGTGAGCGCGCCGGGCACAACCTGCGTTAGTGCATAATCGCCTTCACTACTGACAACATCAACACTTTCGTAGGTGTCCTGGCCAAGCTTTAGTTTTCTATTCGTGTGCCTAAACTGCCTTCTGATAACAAAGCCTTTGGAATTTGTTTCAGCAACTCTTCCTCTAGCAAGTACGATATTTCTTCCATCTAACTTCACGTGTTCAATGTTA
>JBHLRT010000357.1:0-3394 GCA_048882305.1 Candidatus Thorarchaeota archaeon | reverse complement strand
CCAGCCTTAACCATGAATACCTTACCGCTGTAGGTTTCCTCAGCAGGTGTCCCAAAGAACTTCAGAGTTCCTCCCAATCCATGTTTCTCCATTGTCTTCATTGTAGCAATTGCAGCCATCACCCCTGTTGTCCCATGGATATTATGCCCACAACCATGTCCTGGTGCCCCGTCTTCTACTGGATCACGATAAGGTACTGGTTTTTGAGACAAACCCGGAAGTGCATCGAATTCACCCATGAATCCAATAGTGGGTGAACCCTTTCCATAGGTTGCCACGAATGCGGTCGGCATTTCTGCTACACCCATCTCTACGTTAAAGCCATTTTTCTCAAGTTTCTCCGCAAGAAATTTGGAGGACTTTTCCTCAACAAGACCTAATTCTGCGAAATCAAATACCTTGTCACTAGTTTCGACAATCATACTCTCGTTATCTGAAATCCATTTCCAAGCATCTTTCTTCATATGGTCGACCCAAAACACAAACCGTCAACTCGCTCTTAAATCTGGCCTGATATAAGCAGTTCCCGAATTCTTGCTACAAACTTGCTATTGATATACAAGACGCATGATGAAGTCCATCGTGATTTAGATGCAGGATATAGAGGAGAAGGTTGTCTACAAATCACTTGCACCAATCTTAGTGGCTCAAATTAGAATTCATGGGACAATCAAGGATTTGCCACAAGCATTTTCCAAACTGGAATCAACCATAGGAAACTTTGCTATTGGTAGTCCTATTGTAATTCATCATTGGGGGGTCAGTGATAAAGGTGGCCACGATATGGATGTGTGCTTTCCAATTAGCGAGCCTGTTAAGTATGACAACATTGCAATAACGACTCTTCCAGGAAAAGATGCAATGACTATGATACATAGAGGTCCTTACTCTGACATAGGGACATCATACTCGGAAATTTCCAAGCATACGTACGAGCGGGGGCATCCTATCGCGGAATCAACAAGAGAGATCTACCATCAATTCAGTTTGGATAATCCTGAAGTCACAGTGATTGAGATTCAAACTATCCTGCATAATTGGACCCAGAGATATACATCTAAAATTGAAACAGTCTTGGGCATGGAGGCGAAGGGGAAAATTCTAGCGCCTCTCAACTCGTTGGATATTGACACACCTGCGGACATTCGACAAAAAGCGCTCTGCAAATCGCTTGGTATCTTGGAGAATTTGGCAAACACTGATCAACAGTATGAAATCTTATCACATTGCGCTCATGTATACCCTGTGGAACTAATTCCTCCCATGAGAGACCTATTCTTGGAAACAGGAAGTATCGATGCAGTTATTGAAGCGATGCTCGAAAGGGGTGGATATTATCCCAAGCTGTTACGGCGCGAGGGATCCATTATCTATTCAGAAAAGATTCCCGCTAACCTAACTGCGTATAAGGAAGCAAAGACAGATGCTGAGAGACGGAGAGCTTACTGTTTCTGTCCTCTAATCCGAGATTGTATCGATGAAACTCCTCAGGTATTTTGTAACTGTTCTGCTGGTTGGCCAAAACAACTCTGGGAGGGAGTTCTAGGTCGGAAATTAAAAATTGAGATTGTTAGGTCTCTGACAAAGGGCGATGATACATGCGAGTTTGCTATACATATTCCTGAAGATGCCTTATGACTTAGGTAGTAGAATTCGATATGCAGCTCCCTGACCTTTTGATATGAGTTCGATTGAGCCGCCATATCCCACTACAACCTTCTTGCTTAGATACAAACCAAAACCTCCGCCAGTTGTTGAAACTCCTTTCTCAAATAAACTGGACCGTATTTCATCAGGGATACCCGGCCCGTTATCGCTAATGATAGTCTGTATGTTCCCATTACATTGAGATACTTCTATGGAAACATCCACATCACCTTTGGAATACACCGCAGAATTGCGTAGAAGATTGTCAAAGACTATAGCTATTAATCGTGCGCTTTGGAGTTCCACATCCTGTGTTTTTGCATTGATAACAACATTGAGGTTTGGATGTGCTTTCTCTGCCTGTTTCTTGACCTGCTCAAGAATATTGATGAGATTTCTTTCTTCAGCTGCACCAGGACGTCCAAAAATATCGAGAAGATGAACTATCCTCTCAGAAACCGCTTCTACTGTTTGGATGTATCCTTTTACTTTACTATCTTCTTCAATTGACATCAAAGCCGCTTCTGCATGGTTCATTATAATATGCAAATCGTTTCTGATGTCATGCTGTAGAAATGAAGCATAAAGTTCTAGGTCTCTATGTGAATGAGCTGCCTTTTGATCCGCCTTTATTCGCTGAGTAATATCTTCTTTTACAGCAACATAATGTGTTATTTTACCATCTGAGCTGAAGATTGGAGATATCCAAGCGTCCTCATAATAGAGGTCTCCATTCTTTTTCTTGTTCACGAAGAGACCTCTCCATGACTTGCCTCCTTTTAGATTTCTCCAGAGATCAGTGTAAGTCTCCCTAGGAGTAAGTTCTGACTTGAGAATGCGAGGGTTCTGGCCAATTGCTTCCTCAAAAGAGTAACCAGTAAGAAGAGCGAATTTAGGATTAACGTATTCAATGGTTCCTTCCGAATCTGTAATCACTACAGATGTCGGGCTTTGGTCTACGGCTCTAGAGAGTTTACGAAGTTCCTGTTCAGCTTCTCTTTCTTTTGTTACATCGATAACAACTGCAATTGCTCCAATGATTTCATCTTTCTCGTTTCTTCTTGGTACTGCTGAAACTCTTACGACAATGGATTGACCATCCTTTCGCACCATAGGCAACTCATATGCAGAAGATATGCCTGAAATTCTCCCAGAAGTTTCTCTAGCAAGAACGCGCTCGCCCTCATCGTCCACTAGATTGCGTATATTCAACCCTCTAAGTTCATCCACTCTATATCCGAGTATCTTGGCAAAAGCTTCGTTAACAAAGACTAGATTCTCATCAAGATCTGTAATTCCTACACCTTCTGGTAGAAGTGCTAAGAGATCTCTATAATGTCTCTTTGTCATTCTCAGAATATCTGGACTTGAATCATTCTTCTTAGACGGCATTGTACTCCACCGTTTTGTACACAGAGGCAATTTAGTGAATTTCGACTACCACATTTTATTCTGCAAATAGATTTTCCTATGTTCCTACTTCAATTGTTGGTATTTGAATTCCTCTACACTCATATAGTGCATATTTCTCCTTGTACTCATATGGAGAGTTAACAATTATGACCTCCGCAGAGTCTTCAACAAATATGGCAGTTTTCTGGGACGTCGAGAATGTTTCTGATGAGTCCGCTACACATAGGTACATGACTGAGAGAATTAAGCAAACAGGATCTGTGTCACGAATGTATGCTTTTGCAGATTGGGACTCACGACGGCATATGGCTGAGGAACTTTACTCTTTAGGATA
>JBHLRT010000356.1:0-3395 GCA_048882305.1 Candidatus Thorarchaeota archaeon | reverse complement strand
ACCATTACTGATGGTGCTCACGAAGTGGTTCTGGAATATCAGCAGAGTGTGCTTTCAGCAATCAAACCTAGTATAGATCCTTCAAGAACCGTAACCAGAATCCCGCCTGAAACAAATCCCTCCTTAATTGGTAAATACACAGACCTAGATTCTCATGGCGCTGTTTTTTCATTCAATGGTCAACTTGGTCCACAAGATTTTGCCTCTATTAAACTCCGGAGCAAATTACCTCTTTTCATGATGGCTATTGCAGTGGGAAGAATCGAACCCGGTCTTATCCCTCTCCTTTATTACACAGGATTTGACATGATGGATATCGATCATGCACAAGAAGCAGCAGCTGAAGGACTCAGACTCTGGAAAAACGGGTCTGAGAGAATTATGATTGGAGAAGAACGACGTTTCTGTTCATGCTCTGCTTGTTCAAAAATTGATACTGCCGATGAAGATGATTTGTTTGACATTCTTCTTGAGCATAATCTCAACATCTACAAGTCTATTATCTCGGAGTCAAAAGAAGCAATGAAGTCTGGTCGGTTGAGATGGCTAGTAGAGAGTACTACTCATAACAGTCCAGCATATGCCACTTTAGTCCGATTAGTCAATAGAGAACTGTATCCTTTCATAGAAGAGTTCTCACCAACAACAGGACCTGATGCTCTTCCAGTGATTGGTCCTGAATCATATAATGCTCCTGTTGTAAGACGATTCAGAAACTTCGTTGCAGAAAGATACTCCACTCCACCAAACAAAACAATTGTATTGCTTCTGCCGTGCTCTGCTAAGAAACCATATTCTGACTCTAAATCTCATCGGAGATTCAATGCGGTGATTGAATCCGCACTGGCTGGAATGGAATCCAAAGTAGCTCAAGTCATACTGACCTCACCACTTGGTCTCGTACCGAGAGAGCTCGAACGAATCTATCCTGCAGGGCAATATGATATTCCAGTGACTGGAGATTGGGACACAGAAGAGATCAAGATTGGAGCTGAGGCTCTTGTTACTCATCTAAGAAAGTTCAGTAATTCTTCTGTGGTTGTTGCTCATGTGTCTGGCGGCTATCTAGATATTGTTCGAGCTGCTGAATCTGAGATAGAGCAGAGTCTGATTTATACTACTCCTGAGGACCGTGCAACAAGTCGAGAATCATTAGATGCTTTACGCCATTCTCTTATTGACCTGAAAGAGATTCTTTCCCTTTCTCGTAGTCCGCGAACAGAATTAGAAGAGATTGTTAGAGCCACTGCAGACTATCAGTTTGGTACTGGAGCTAGTAAGGCATTAGTTCCAGAAGATGCAAAACTCAAAGGAAAACCATACCGACTCATTCTGTGTAGTATTGATGGAGAGCAAGTTTGTTCTTATGTTGCTGAAAGCGGGACACTTTCACTCACATTAGCTGGTGGGAATTTACTGGCTCCACTTCATCGCTATTGGGTTCGCCTTGATGTTCCAAAAATTAAAGGTGGCTCAATCTTTGCTGTGGGAGTTCAGGAGGCTGATTATGCGATTCGTCCTGGTGATGAGGTAGTTGTCATAAATCAGAACAATGAGGTAATAGCAGTCGGGCGAAGCGAAATGTCTGGTCGAGAGATGTGTGAATTGAAGCGCGGGAGAGCTGTGAGTGCTCGCCATAAGAAGGAGTGAGATTAGATATGGAGGAAACTCTAGGACGAATTAATGAAATGGTTCAGCAAGCAACATTTCAAGCACGAGGGAGGTCTCTGAGTATGAGAAAGAAAAGAGACCCTACAAGACCTTCTGCAAAATGGCTTTCTTCTGCAAGAGTAGGTAGAGAACAGGGCACAGCCCTAGCAATTGTCCTCTCTACAATAGGTTGTGCACATGCTCGTAGTGATTCTGGTGGATGTACGATGTGTAGCTACCTACTTGATGGTGTACAGGAGCGGCCAACTTCAGATGAATTAGTTGCGCAGTTCAAATTTGCGATGACCGAGCTACAAAACAAAGAAGCTCCACTTTCAGTCAAAATCTATACTAGCGGCAGTTTTCTTGATTCTGAAGAAGTTCCCTTGGAAGCTCGGAAAGAGATTCTAGAAACCATCGCTGAGGATGAAAGAATACGTGAGGTCGTCTTGGAGTCAAGACCTGAATATGTGATTGATTCAATTCTTTCTCAGATTCGAACTATTCTGGGTGATCGAATCGTCGAAATTGGCATGGGTCTCGAAAGCGCAAATGATACTATCCGGTCAATCTGTATCAACAAAAACTTCGATTTACAGATGTTCAAAGACGCTCTGAAAATAGCAAAGAATTACAATATAGGTATGCGTGCGTATGTATTACTAAAACCACCTCTGTTAACAGAGCGAGATGCCCTTGATGATGCGATATCAACAATTGAAGTAGCTAGGGATTTGGGTGTTACAACTGTTTCTTTGAATCCGGTCAATGTTCAGAAAGACACTCTTGTTGAGAAACTGTGGACTAGGGGTAACTACAGACCCCCGTGGCTCTGGAGTGTTCTTGAGGTTCTCCGCGAATCCAGTAAATCTTCCGATGAGTGGATGAAGATTGTGTGTGACCCCGTCGCTGGGGGAAAGAAAAGAGGTGCTCATAATTGTGGCAAATGTGATGGTGAGATCCTTGACGCAATCCGTCAATTCTCTCTGAACCAAAATACTGTGTCGTTGAAAGACCTGACCTGTGATTGTATTAACCAATGGAAACATGTCTTGAAGCACGAGGACTTCTCATTGGTAGTCCATAGATGAACTTGAGGTCTTATGAAAAAGGTCATAAGAAAAACAAGTGGCGATGGCATGTTCTGAAAACAGCGAGTGATTAGCGATGTCGAAGTATGTTACAAGAGTTTCAGTCTGGTTCAATAGTGAAGGGGCATCGCCCTCTCAAGTAATTAGTAAACTTACAGAGTTAGGTTTCAAACCGATTAGAGGTGTGTATGACTTTGTGTATGAGCATGACGATGACAATATGACCGAAGCAGATCTAGCTAGTGCCATTATTGAAATCTCAAATGCATTGCATAAGACACTCGCAGGATTCAATGTGCTCTATAATCTCGACACTCAGATATCTGAAGGGGATGATTATGTTCCTCTTGAAGACATAGATGCTGAGTTGGAGGCAACTCGTAAAGAGCTCGAACTGATTGAGAAGGAATAATAGTTCGCTAGAAAGGGATTTGAGATTACTCTCGCTCCCGTTCTTGGCTATCTATATTAAATCGATGAAACCTCAGGTTCGCGCCGCTCGTATTCACCTTCACCTTGCACCGTAACTCTGATTTTCTTCTTGTCACCAGGATTCATACGAGTCCATGACCAGAGCATATTTGACCCATCACTAGTTGCAGACACTTCTGGTGCTTCATCTTCAGGGTCGGTAGATATGTATTCAAAGCCAGC
>JBHLRT010000355.1:0-3397 GCA_048882305.1 Candidatus Thorarchaeota archaeon | reverse complement strand
GGAGTGTGCTGAGGCTGCTATTGCGGAGCGGATAGCTAATCGATTCTCATTCTTGTTTATTCGCTCTACAAGGACTTTTCGCGACTCTGGAGGATGAGCAGCTCGACCTCCAACTGTACCTGGTGCAAATGCGCCTTTGTTAGCAGCACCAGTGCCACTTCCCTTCACTCGAGGCGTCCTTGACCTACCATGCCTAGTTTGCCAGCTTTCAGCGGTGTTGCGTTTTCCAGCCAGTTCATCGACGCCGTGGGGTTGATACCTACGAGATTGAACCGCAAGAACGGCGCGTTTAATCACATCTGGACGATAAGGCGTGTCAAACTGCGAGGGGAGAGTTACTGTTTCTTTTGTGGGCTTACCCTTCAATGAATATGTCTTTACACTTGCCATAACTATCAACCTCCATTACTGCTTCGATGCTGTACTGATGTAGCTCACCTGAGCGGGTGTATCTACGTGTCCCTTCTTTGGACGAATAGCAAATCTGAATCGAACTGGTCTCTTTACCGTACCAGGAACAGATCCGTGCAGCATTATGTAGTCACCGCGAATCACGCCGTAATTCACGAAACCTCCGGAGGGTGTAATTTCCTCACCACGTTCGCCCATCTTCATGACCTTGTTATTGAAGCTGGTACGTGTATGGAAACCTGTTTGGCCTGGACGAGGTACTGTATACCTGATATTGGTTGGAGTCCATGGCCCAATGCAACCCACACCTCTCTTTGTCTTTCGTGATTTATGTTGGAGGATTCGTATTCCCCATCGACGTACAGGACCTTGAAAACCGTGACCTTTAGTCACAGCGATACTATCAACAAGGATTCCTTCGTCGAAAACATCTGCGACTCTAACATCTGTGCCTAGAATACTCTGAGCATACTCAAAGGCTTCTCTAGCACTGGGGGCGCCTACTTTGTACTCTGTAATGTCTGGCTTCTTCTTAGGTACTCCCGCGAGTCTTGGCTGAGTGTGGATTAGCATCCGAATCTCGGCAAGTGAGTCGAGTTTCTCCTCGAACTCTTTCATCTTGGCTTCGTGATCATACTCTTTCGGAAAAGGCATTGCTTTCCGAAGGTCTTCTGAGAGAGCTTCTGCAAGAACCTCAGTGACCAATTTTAGACCATATGGTGTGGCTTCATAACCACGGATAGAGAATGGTCGGATGGGCGGTGTGTCTATGACTGTGACCGGAATCACAGTTTCCTGCCCTTTGAATGGGCTATTTGGATTCTCAACGGTCATCACCGCATGTGTCATTCCGGCTTTATAGCCAACGAAACCAAGTAGTTTTGCAGCCGAGTCATTATACTCAGGCCAATTCTTGATACGGGGCACGAATTTTGAAGCTCGACCTCGTGGCAAGTATGCTAGACTGCCACGCCTTGGTGCATTCTTCTTTCTATGTGCCAAATCAAACACCACAATAGTTACCGTATCGAACGGCCTCTGGACTGGGGCTATTCGTACTACATCGCGAGCCGAGTAGGAGTGTGTTTTTAAGATTTGCCCACTGACCAAAAGCACTCCACAAGGCATTTTGAATTGGTCACAGATTATATTCTCAGAGAAGAGCAGTATAGACTGATTGAACCTAGAAGTGGTTTTGCTCCGTACGTGCAATAATCTCATTCTGTAGGTCTTTGCCAATGTTGACGAAGTAATCACTATATCCTGCGACTCTGACAATCAAATCTTGATAGTGTTCAGGACTCTTCTGAGCAGACCTGAGCGTGTCTGCATGAACTACATTGAACTGTATATGATGTCCACCTAGCTTGAAATAGGTCCGAACAAGATCGCCAAGTTTCTTTCGACCCTCAGAACCAGCTAGAACCTCAGGCATGAATTTCTGGTTGAGAAGTGTTCCACCTGTTTTCCAGTGGTCAATCTTTGCTACAGACTTTATTACCGCTGTAGGTCCATTTGTATCAGCACCATGGCTTGGTGATATACCATCGGAGAGTGGTGCACAAGCATTACGACCATTGGGTGTTGCTCCAGTTACCTGCCCAAAGTAAACATGCACAGTGGTTGGAAGAAGATTGACTCTATACTGCCCACCTTTTGTGTTTGTGCGACCATCAATCAAGTCAAAATATACCTTGAACACATCTTTAGCGATATTATCAGCAAAATCATCATCGTTTCCGTACTTTGGAGTCTTATTGAGAAGGGTCATTCTCATGGCTTCATTATCCTCAAAGTCAGTTGCAAGTCCATGAAGTAATTCATCCATTGTAAAATTACTCTTATCAAAGACATGAAACTTGATAGCTGAGAGGGAGTCAGTCAATGTGCCCATTCCCACACCCTGAATATAGGTCGAATTGTATCTTGGACCACCGTTATGGTAGTCTTTCCCTCGAGCTATGCAGTCATCAAATAGAAGCGACATGAATGGAGCAGGCATGTATTCTGCATAGAGACGTTCGATTATGTTGTTGCCCTTGATTTTCAGATTGACAAAGTACTCGAGTTGCTTCCGGTATGCAGTAAACAAATCGTCAAATTTCTTGAATTTAGTTGGATTCCCAGTTTCAATACCGACCTCATTTCCAGTTCGAGGATCGATTCCGTTGTTAAGAGTGATCTCAAGTATTTTTGGCCAATTGCAATATCCAGTCAATATGCAACTTTCTTTGCCAAAGGCGCTGATTGTCACACACCCGCTAGGACCTCCTGCGCGAGCATCCCATAGTGATTTTCCAGCACGAAGAAACTCCTTGATAATCACATCAGTGTTGAAGATGGATGGTTGTCCAAACCCCTCTTTGACAACGTCTACTGCATGCAAAAGAAAACTTTCGGGATTTTCAGTACTGAGTTGGATACAGACACTTGGTTGAATGAGCCTCATTTCATTGCAGACTTCAAGAATGAGATGAGACAAATCGTTTACGCTGTTTTTTCCATCTGCTGTGAGACCGCCAGTGTTAATTAAAGCAAAATCCTGGTAAGTCCCACTCTGTTGTTCAGTAATTGATACCTTCAGTGGTGCAGGTTGATTGTTGAATTTAACCCAGAAGCATTGAAGAAGTTCCTTTGCGAACTCTCGAGACAAACCACCATTCTTGATTTCTTTCTCAAAAAAGGGGTAGAGATTCAGGTCCAGTCTACCAGGATTGAAACTGTCCCAGACATTCAACTCTATGATTACACCTAAATGGATGAACCAGTAGGATTGTAACGCCTCCCAAAAGTTTTGAGGAGCATTAGCAGGCACATTTTGGCAAATTTCAGCAATTCGTAGAAGTTCTTCTTTTCTGTTTTCATCAGATTCGTTTTCTGCAAGCCCCTGCGCCTTCTCAGCATGTCGTTGAGCAAAGACCAGCACAGCATTGGCTGCAATCTTCATTGCCCGCAGTTCTTGTTCTTTCTCATATGCTTCTGAATC
>JBHLRT010000354.1:0-3397 GCA_048882305.1 Candidatus Thorarchaeota archaeon | reverse complement strand
ACAGCTTTGCTGAAGAACGAGAAAGTGAAGGTTTCCACCTTTGCTCTGACCCACGCTTACACCTATCGGAGGTAATCGAATGGCACTTGCTAAGACTGAGAAGAACCTCTTGAGGGGACCCTCCAAGAAGCTCTCTACCGAAGCTATTACTCGTGCGTACTTCAGGAGGTAAATTCGATTGAACCGGACTGAAGCACATTCAAGCACATCCTCAGTTCATGAGACTCAGAATCCAAGAACCAGAGATGGTAGCGTCCTTACTCTGGCTGAAGTGCTTGCGTTGGAAGCAACGTGAGCACTGTTCTCCTTTTTCAAAACAAATCTGTGTAGTTCTTACTCCAGTCACCCTCCCAAATTGAGAACTATGACGAATATCACTATGACCGCAAATATGCAGAGAACCACACATGCTAATAGACTCCCAATACTATCACTGCGAGGGATGTTCTTCATTGTCCAGCCCTCTGCGACTGCATTAGTGAAATTCTGCCATATACTAATCATGTTTCCAATCAACATTGACACCTTCCTCCACTAACACTCCCCAATGTTGCAAACACATCATTATGAATCCTTCATCTAGAAAATGAGTGGTGCCGAGGATGGGATTTGTTCCAACCATACGTAGTGTATGGTTGTTCGAACCCATGTACTCCTGCGAGAGTGGATTTCTCCTAGGAGTCAAAGCGATGTTTTGCTGATCTTGAGTCCACCGCCGTTGGCCGCTTGGCTACCTCGGCTATTCTTCTGGAAAATTGTATCAGTATATAGTCATTTTGGAGTCTGTTCTTGCTTCACAATCTCCACTAAAAGGATAAGAGAACTCGGTGATGCTTATCGGATTTCTGTTAGTTTTATATGATTAAGTATCGTAAGGTTGGGAGTTGTATTCATCCTAGGAGGGATGATTGATATGAATTTCTTGAAGAAGAAAGTAATCAAAACTATACCAGCATGGATGATTATTGTTATCATGATTGGAACAGCTGCTGGTGCAGTCTTCTGGATTTCCAATTTAATTTCAACAAATGTAACAGTCACTAATCCACCACTTGAAATAAGCGGGTCATTCGAGAGCGTTCACTATGTAGGAATGGAACGGGTCAGCACTTTCACCTACACTCTGAATGATCCAATAATGGCTACTGGATACATAATACTCGACATTACACAAATGGGAATGACCCAATCCCAAGTTGGCGGCGTAACTGCACGAGTTTTTAATGATATGGGCGGTGATATGACGGGAGCTGTGGCTGATATCCAAACGATTACCGAAGGTTATAGATGGGTACTTTGCGACTCGAGTGGTATGATACCCTTCGACTTTGGTGAGTTGGGAATGGCGACAGCTGGAGTAATCTATATTGGCATTACCTTTGAGAACATAGGCACTTATGGTGTCAGTATGCAAATCTCACAAACCGCACCATAATTTCTCGAACAGGTAGACGTTCAACTGGTCTCTAAATGAGGTCTAATCTTATCGTAGAAATCTGAGATTATCTTAGACCTGTCATCCTCTGTTTCAAGGATGAATAATCGAATCTGCTGCCCCGCTTTGATCTCTTTCACAAGTCCCATGTCAACAAGAGGTTGCATTACTCGATGTATTGTTGAATGTGCAAGTCCAGTTTCTTTGGCCAGTCTACTCAGATTGAAGAACTCCTTTGGACGGTCCAGAAAATGTTGAACCACACGGGTCTGTGCGCGAGATGCGAATATCTTTTCGAGTAGTTTCTTCAACTCATCTTCTCCTCTTGTCCGATTCATCCTTTCGTATTGTGCATTATTCGAGTTCCAATCTTTTCTTTGTTGAGTGCTTTCTTCAGATTCTCAGGATTGTTACCGTTGAAGATCACTGTTGGTATTTTAGACCGTTCAACGATTCCTATTGCTACTGGGTCGAACAGGTTGTATTGACCTGCCTTTGTTCCTTCAGTAGACAGAATCTCCCTCAGTTGAGCAATATCAACAGTATCTAGTTTCTTGGCACCCGATTCCTCAGGGTTTCGGTCATAGACTCCATCGACATTTGTTGCATTGAATAACATGTCCGCCTGTATCAGTTCAGCTGATGCAGCAGCTACGGCATTTGTTGATTGACCCGGTACCATACCCCCTAGTAAAACAACCTTACCAAGGTTGATTGCTACCTCTAGCTCGTCATAGTCATCGATAATCTTAGGATATGCTAAATCGCCTAAAGCTGCACAGAGCAACTCCGCATTGTTTCTTGCAGCCTTGATTCCAAGCCAATCACACTGAGCTTCGTTTGCACCAAGTGCACGAGCTGCAGTGATATACATCCTTGCTGGTCTTCCACCACCAACAACGACAACTAATGAGTGTCCGTCTTTAACAAAGGACTTGATAGAGTCAGCGTACTCTCTGAGTCGTTCTAAACGAATTTGACCTTCGTTGTCATAGAGGAGTGAACCTCCAATCTTGAGTACGGCTCGCATGGAATATCCCCTGAAGCACTTACGAACGTGTTCTTCTACTGGACGGTATTAATGAAGCTTTCTTGAATAGACCAGTTCGACGATATTTCGACTAGCCGAAAACGCGTTAAACCTCTAATTAGCGCGCCAAATTGTCCATTTCAGTCCAATCAGACACTTCGTCCAGACGTTTAATGTCGTCATCAGATAGCTTAAGCTCGAGAGCTCGGAGATTCTCTTCGAGTTGCTGTGGTGAGTTTACTCCAACAATCGGTGCCGTTACGATATCCTGAGCAAGAACCCATGCCAACGCTATCTGAGGAATAGAAGCATCATGAGTCGCTGCCATCTCCTTGAGTGTTTCAACAATCCTAAAATTGCGGTCCTTGAAATATCGATTCTTTGTAGTTTCAGCTCTTTTCGAGTCAGGAAGCTTGTCCTTTGAATATTTTCCAGTAAGAAATCCACCTCCTAGTGGGCTATAACTTGTAACTCCCAATCCGAATTTTTCAATCACAGGTTGAAGATGCTTTTCGAAGTCGCGTCGTCGTGCCAGACTATAAGGAGGTTGTATCGCTTCGTACCTGGATAAGCCATTCGCATCGCTGATCCAGAGTGACTCAACAATATCCGCCGCTGTATGATTTGAAGCTCCAATATAGTGAACCGTTCCATTTTCAATAAGGCTTGTAAATGCCTCCAGAGTTTCTTCCATTGGTGTATCATAATCAGGAGAGTGACTCCAATAGATGTCAACCCATTCAGTATCTAGCCTGTTCAGACTTCCTTCAATTGCATCCATGATATGTCGTCGTGAGAGCCCAGCATCATTTGGCTTGTCACTCATCTCTCCTCTGACTTTGGTAGCTAGTACAAGGTCATCTCTTACTCCTCTGTCTGATATCCACTCACCAATGATATCTTCTGATTTCCCGGGGTAGGATCCTTCTCCC
>JBHLRT010000353.1:0-3414 GCA_048882305.1 Candidatus Thorarchaeota archaeon | reverse complement strand
CTCACCAATAGCTATTCACCAAGCAGAAGAGAAAGTAGAATCACCAAAAATCAACCTAAACACTGGAAACCTTACTCTAAAGGAGATTGATTTGCTACTACGACATCTACCACTAGACATCGCTTTTGTCGGATCAGATGAGAAAGTCAAGTACTACTCTGCTACAGACGACCGCATTTTCCCTCGTAGTCCTGCTGTTATTGGGCGAGATGTGATCAACTGTCACCCAAGTAAGAGTTATGACAAGGTAAAGAAAATCTTGGATTACTTTAAGGAAGGAAAGAAAGACAAGGCAGTATTTTGGATACGTTTACGAGAAAGATTCGTTATCATAAGCTATTATGCAGTCAGAGATGACAATGGAGAGTTTATTGGTACAATCGAAGTGACTCAGGATGCCACTGAGATCAGAAGCTTAGAAGGTGAACAGAGACTTCTAAATTGGGAATAACATTGAATTAGAATTAGCGATGCCTAATTAGTTCCAGTAGTAGACGAATCCGCTCTATCCGCATCTCTTCCGGGGACTTATCATATTCGTACACTCCTCTACCACTTTTCACACCCAGGTCTCCAGCATTGACCTTCTCCTGAAGCCATGATGGAGGTCTGAATCTGTCATCCTCTAAAACAAAGGCAAGATAGTTTGCCGCCATAGTGATTGTGTCCAGTCCAATATGGTCGATGTTTCCAAATGGTCCAAACTGGAGGAAAATATAGCCCATATGCTCTTTCCAAGCTCGATCAATATCCTCGAAACTTGCTACACCCTCCTCAATCATTTTCGCGGCTTCAACGAGCACTGCTGCTGCCATCCTGTTCACTAGAAAACCAGGAGCATCGCCACATGTCACAGTCTTTTTCCTACATGTGTCTTCTAAGAATGTTCTAACAGACTTGATTACCTCATCTGATGTACTTGGACCGGGGATGATCTCGACAAGGGGAAGGACATATGGAGGATTCATCCAATGAGCTCCAATAAACTGCTCAGGTCTATCTAACGAGGTTCCGATGTCACTCACTTGAATGACAGAAGTCGTTGTAGCCAAAACCGCATCCTTTCTGCATGACGCTTCAGCTGTTCCTAGGACTTTTTGCTTAAGATCAACATCCTCCGGGACTGCTTCGATAATGAAGTCAACATCGGAGGGAATATCTTCTGAACCAGTTACAGTGGTAATTCGATCTAGGATTGAACCTATTTCACCGGATTCCACCATATTATACTGAACCAGAAAGTTCAGATTGGTTTCAACATGAGATTTTGCTTTCTGGAGTATCTCTTCATTCACATCACTAATTGTGACATCACAACCAGACTGTGCGAAAACCTGAGCTATCCCGTGCCCCATTGCACCTGCGCCAATCACATACGTCTTCTTGATCTCCATATTCAACACCTAATATCCTGAGTAAATGTCAGAGTTCTCTTTGACATTCTCGACAAATTTTGCAGCAAGTTTAGTTACACTGTCAATCTCTAGTTTCCAACCAATCTCATCTATAACACGATAGACGGTCTCTTGACCCTGGTTCACCAGCATCGTAGTGAGAAGAGTCCATGTACCAGCAACTTCTTCGACGGTTGGATCAGGTTCGAAGGAAACCTCAGCCGCAGGTACCAGGTTCTTGACCGCATCTACAAAGTCTTGAATGGGTATGGGGACACCACCGGACATGAGAATTCTATCAGTCACCTTTTCTGCCCTCCATAATGAATATAGAAGATTTGAAACGTCGTCTATATGGATTATCGGCAAGATCGTGTAGTCCGGTACCAATATTACGCCAGGTCTACCTAGAACTACATCTTCAACAAACTTGGAGAAAGAAACTGTTGCACCTTGACCTCGTCGTCCAGGACCAATGACAACTGCAAGTCTAACACACCTGAAATCCATACCGTGAGTTAGACTGTAGAAAGTCCCAAGAACCTCGCCACAGACCTTGCTAGCACCATAGAAGCTAGCAGGCTCTCTATAGCTCTTGTCGTGAAACGGGAAAGGAGTGTTGGGTCCAAATGCTGAAAGGCTACTTACAAACACAAACCGCTCTACTCCATTTGTCCGACAAGCTTCAAGGAGGTTGAATGTTCCATCAATATTGACATTGTATGCGGTTCGAATTTCCTCTGCAGCGGCAACAGACAGCATAGCAGCAGTATGAATGACAGATCCAACATCATGTTCTTTGATGACAGCAACCAAGTTTTCGTAGTCGACCACATCGCCTTTCACTATTTTGACTTTGTTGAGAATGTCTTTCACGCTTAGCTCATTTGGTTGTATATCAAACAGAACAACATTAGCACCATCAGCCACAAGTTTTCGAGCTAGATGAGAGCCAATGAATCCAGTACCACCTGTGATTAGTACGGTTTTTGATTGGACAGACATTGGAACTGTACCCCCCACTTGTGTGAGTTCCCTGAGATAAAAGAATTTTCAGAGAGCGATGTACTATGTTGATGGTTAACTTCTCTTCCTCTTAGTCAAAAACAATATCACAACCACAATCACTGCGAGGCTAATGCCCCCGATAGCAAAAAGCAGGGACAATGCATCAAATCCATTCTGGGGAGTTCCATTGGTAGGTGTAGTAGATGACGGTGTGGTAGTTGTGGGAGGTGTTGGTGATGTTGTGGTAGGAAGAGTTGGTTCAAGAACTGTAACAACAAAGGTGGCGGAGCAGTAATTATCAAACGGGTCATATGCTCGAACTTCAAGCTGGTATGTACCCGGCTCAAGAGAAGTGATGTTTCGAATGACACCAGTTTCATCGATGGTGAAGAAAGTTGTATCATTCAACCACCAGTGATGAATACCTGATTCATCCCAAGCTCCAAGTCTTTGATTGAAGGCTGTTGTTGACTCGATTGTTTCATCAATTGGTTCAACAATCCAAATAGGAGGTGTTGAGTCTTGCTGAGTTTGGATGAGGATTGAAAAGACACCAACCAGCTTATTCCCATAAGGATCACCCACGCTAACATTGAGAGTATACAGACCAGTCGAGAGGACTGTGGCATTTGTGATATGTAAGAGATGCCATCCATTTTGATAGCCTGTAACATTGAGCTGTGTGACTGACAGGTTGAAGTTGCTTGTGTCATTGATAGCCCACAAAATGATCCCAGATTGGTCAGTTGCAATTAGGCCCACATCAACAGCCTCACCAAGTTCCAAAATAGCATCAGTTGGACCCACAATCCATTCAGGTGGAGTGATCTCTTGGATAGTTAATTGAAAAGCCCCTGATATGGAGAGGCCGTATATGTTCGTTACAGTGATCCTCATTCCGTACCGATTGACAGGGAGATTGATAATTGACTGAATGACTCCAGCACTGTCAATTGAGAATTGTGAGGTGTCGTTCATTTGCCAGGTTATTGGAGATGGTGCCGTGGCATCC
>JBHLRT010000352.1:0-3420 GCA_048882305.1 Candidatus Thorarchaeota archaeon | reverse complement strand
CGCATCACCACCAGCACTCCATACTGCGGTCCCATCATTATCTGTCCAAATGAGTGGTTGCGCATTTGCAGGAATTCTCGTGAATGCAGTACTTCCGAACATTTGGACCTCAGAAACATGAAATGTTATTGCATGTTTGGCAATGTTAGTTGCATTGTAAATTGGTTGTCCCGGTGTGCCTTCATTGTCATCAATATCACTTGCATACATACCAGTTTGATTCCTTTCAAAGCCAAATTCAGCTAGTAGTGGATCAGTACTGTTTCCATACCACCAGATATCAGACATCATGAAGAGACCTCCTCCAGCGGCTACAAAGTCGTCGACATAAGCAACCTCATTTGCACTGTACGGGTTGGGGGCTGCAGTGTTGCTTCCTGTGACCAAAACCTGACATGTTCCGACAAGTGTTTCATCCCAAGAATTCATTGTGGCAATTGCAAAGCCCCAATTTGTTTGAATGTAGGTAGCAAAGTCATTGAATCCAGAGTACGGATCATAATTCTCAGCATGAGAATTATCGAAGACTGCCAATCTGGTAAGACGGACCGCGTTCCCTAGAATCTTCACTGGATTTGAATCAGTAGAATACATGTCAAAACCAAGCATGACAACATGACCCAAGCCCATGTAACGATTAGCTACAACTGTTTGTCCGCCAGAGGAGAAAATTGCATCACCATCAGGTGTATCAAAACTAACAGTACCATCGGGACCCGTGTACGCTGATACACCAAAGGCCAATGGATCAAATGAGTCTGTTATAGTAACAGCCTGCGCTGTTCGGTCTGTTGCATTATAGATTCTCATTAACCCTGTGTTGTTGAGAATTCTAGCTGTGGGCATGTATCCAAAACCTGAAGAGTAGTAGTCTAGGCATATTACTATCCCACCATCACTCACCCAACCTGTGATGAATCCACTCCATTCAGCAGCCACAGCATCCATCTGAGCATAGCTTGATTCCTCTTGTTCGACAAGGAGTAAGACATCATAGTTAGTAATTACATTTGCAAGCTGTGTGTAGTCTGTGAGATTATCGTATTCAAAGGTATACCCATACTCTGCCTTCAGTTCAGCCATTGTATAGTCATATTCTCCGCCAGGCAAATTATCAGAATACTCGTTATACACTAGTACACTGATGGGTTCTCTGCGATTCACAAAGTCATATTCTGCAGCTGGAATCGCAGCATCCGTTAATGTTGCAGCGCTTCTTGTTGGGGTATATGCTGTAATACCCAAGGGAATTGTCAAAAGTGAAATCGAGAGAAGCACAAACAACATTCTCTTGTCCATATTCATGTTGTAAACCTCTTATCAACTCTACAAAGTAGAAATGTCTGGCGTGCTTGCAGCAACCAACATCTCCCTCGTAGACGCGTATCAAAATTTACCCGCTTAGTGTTATAAAGTTGTCAAGCGAATGGTTCTACTAGATGTTTAGAAAAGTCAATTATTCCACCGAGTTCTACTCGATGGAATAATGTTGGTATTTGGGTTACTTTCCAGGTACAATCAAAACCTGACCCAATAAATCACCCTTGAGGACGGAGGCTTTGATTCTTGACTGAAATATAGACATGTCAGCAGTACGGTCCTCACTAGGCTTTCTGAACTCATGTGAACCAATACACGAAAGATGACCCATTCCATTTACACCGTAAAATGATTGGAAAATCACTGATTTCGATGGAATTAAGATTGGTATTATGGAGACAAATAGTGACTCTCCTGCTGAGAATGAAACCTTCTCATTTGCTACCACAGGAACGAGTCGCGTATTGGACCAGTCCAATGAAAGAGTCTTCTCCTCCATACCGTCTACTGCAGTTCGTAATCGATCCATACCCATACTCTGTAGATTTTGACTACATGAGATAACATAGATTTTTTCTGACATTGATTCTTCACCCTCGTTTCATTTACTGTTCTACAAAGTGATTACTTTATCGTATTCCTCCATCATAAGTTCAACCATCTCAGGATAATCCACTTGATTCACATCAACAATCAATCTCAAGCCTATTCCACGCTCTTCGATATGATGTTTTGATGCATGAACCTTGACCTTGAGGTCTTTGAGTTCTGCTGAGTGTGGACAACCTTTGTCTGCGAGATAGACTCCGTCTTGAACCAAGAGTAGGTCGGTTTCAACACCCTGTGTTCTCAGCGAATTCACAACCTCTTTCACATCTGTACATTGATTTGAGAGCCAAATTAAATACTTCATTTTAGTTTCCTCCTTAGAATGTAATCACAATCTCATTCTCAGTGAATGCCTTTGCCACATCTTCCTCTTCGAGGATTTCCACATTCTCAAAGATTTCATCGGCACTCAGGTTTCGCTCCTCAAGTGACTTCTTACTGGCACAGATCCGCCCATCAAAACTTTCGAATGTTGATTTGAACATGCGGATGTGCATTATATCTTGGTTCTTCATTAAACCGTAAACGCCTTCACCTATAAAGAGGAGTTGAGGTTCATGGTCCATTCCGAACATACCTACAGCAGCACGCCAACCTTCAGCAGCTACGATTTTACCAAATGGTTTGCTTCTTACAAGAACTAGAACTGGTTTCTCTGTAAACTCCATCTAAATCACCTTATGCAGTAAATGTGACCAATCGTTCGACTTCTCCTATGATTTCAGCGAACTCAGTCAATCCGGTCACCTCGACGCCGGGTATAAAATCTCCTCCAGATTGGTCAAATCCTCTTGCAGAAGTGCAAAGACCACAACATTGGAATACGACGCCTTCATCAGCAAGTTCTTGGAACTTCTCATTCATTGGTCTATCAGGATCCGGGTCCTGATTTAATTTCGCGTTGTTGACACCGTCAACGAATAGGAACACTTTAACACCATAACCTTTGGCCAATGCAGCTTTACATAATTCGTAGAAAGTGTGGCTGTTTTGAAAAGTGTATGGTCCAGTTGTAAGTAATACACCCAGAGTCTTCTTCTCCATTTGTCATCATCTCTATGAAGGGTTGACCGGGTCGACCAATGACCATTAAAAAAGGTAACTCAGTGACTATAGAAATACTTAATCAAAATTCATTTTGGAATCTCTACGTTTGTAATATCGAATCAAACCCGAAGGAATATTGAACATCGTCACACTGTCTTTGTAACTAGTGTAATCTATTCCGAACTTATTCAAACTGATGTGTTCATCATAAATTACATCCACCAAGATCAACGGTATTTGAACGGACATACAAAGAGTACTAAGCCAATTCTGAGTGATCATAGCTAGAGAAAAGGTCAGAATAATCCAGCCCAACGAGAAAGGATGCCGAATCACCCCATACACACCCCTTTCGACCATAACTGTTGATTCTCCCCAGCTTTTGTTTTTCTTAGGTTCACCATATTTCTTCAATGCAGAGATTGAGAGAGTTATGATCAAAAA
>JBHLRT010000351.1:0-3420 GCA_048882305.1 Candidatus Thorarchaeota archaeon | reverse complement strand
CTATTGCCTCAGTCTTTCCAAGATTCACTGATTTCACCTAGTAATTGTATTCGGACACTTCAACTTAGGTACAATAAGGTTTCTTGCATTCAATTTTCGAGGTCCTATCGACATCCTTATGATTTCATACGTTATCTGGTTGCCCGGAGTACTGTCAATGAAAATCTCCTCGATTGCAGCTATCGTCATGTTTGTACTTATAATCATACCAATAACTGTCCAAGCTCCTGTAGATGTAGCTGAGCATCAACCATCCTTCAGTATAGCACAATCCGGTCTTCTCCCTGCGCATAATTACGTTTGGCAAGAGATTAACGGATTTTGCGCTTGGGCTGCAACAGCCATGGCAATGCAGTATGCAGGAGTAGATGTCAACATGCACGACGTCTTTGCCGCTTCGACAATTGGGTTTTCTTTTGCTTACTTTCGATTTGATGATACATTACTCATCATACCTGGTGCAATCTATACTCAGGCAGAACCGACTAATTTCCTGGCTGAACTTTATGGCGTGAATTATACTATCTATCTCGGTGATACAATACCTAATCTGGAACAAACAGTTCAGGTTTGGGAAAGCGAAGGATTGCGTGTTGGAGTCCTGGATGGACAAGCCGCGGCTTTTGATCTCATGCGTGACACAATTGATCGAGGATACCCTCTACTAATCAGCGTAGATCCTGCTTATCTTCCATCTCCTGACTATGACATTCTAAGAGCTCAAGGAATCTCAGGTGGTGCTCATGGAATCCTGATTGTAGGTTATAATGATACTGAAGGTTTAGCTACAATTGTTGATCCTGGAGTTGGATCTTTCGGAGAGAGTTTTGGATATCCTATTGATGGTCGCGGAAATTACACACAAATCACGTACACAGCGCTTATTGACGCTTGGTCAAATAGATACTTCATCTCTAACACATTCTTTCCTGGTGGTACACCTATTACACCTATTGAGAACACATTAGGTCCAATGGTTCGTGACAAGCTTCTTGGCGTAGGGCACATTTATTCACCTACGAGTGCAAATGCTCTGGTCGGTAAGTTCGGACAAGCTGCTTTTCGTAAAATGAGCGAGGATATCACTATTGATGGTCTCAAGTCTTTCTTACAGCAATTTGATGGTGTGGATGATGAGATTAACTTCAAAGCTTCCATGCTATATTTTATTGGAATTGGTCTTGAAGCACAAGTCACCCTACAATATTTGTCATTTCGGACTGCATTGGTAAGTCTTCCTGCTTTGATGCCCGATGTAAATCTAACCGCATTTGTTGAAGCTGGTGATGTTTCCCTTCCAGCATTCGATAGAATCACTGATAACTCATCTCTTATATTTCCAGGAAATGTATCGCAGGCTACTGGTATGGTGGCAACAACATTTCTCGATATAGCTGAAACTTTCAATGCAACTGGAGATATTGATGAAGCACTCAATCCCCACCAAAGCACACTGAATGCAATTTCTTCGGATTTATTGATTATTGCTGACTCTTGGCGAGATGCTGGAAATGTCTTAGCTGAATACTGGCCAAATGACTTTCTTACAGTCTATGGACCAATAATCCTGTTTGCGGGTGGCGGAGTAGGAGCACTTGTGATTGTGCTGGTCTACTGGATTTGGAAAAAAGAGTCTCAATAGGTTATACACTCTCTATGCCCAAAAGTTTCAGAAGCTGATTTGCTTCGGTCGTTGGCAACCTGCAATTGTAGTCTACACAAACATGAGCGGTGGCTTTCCCTTCTAGTGTATCATGATATTTCGTGAAAGGCGCAAGCCGTGAGACTTCCTCTGACTGGTGTTTGCTACCTTTGAAAAGGATTACTTTGTTCGGAATGAAATGCTCTTGTATTGTGTCTAGTAGTTGCTTTGTATCTGCTTTAGAGGGTTCTCCAACTATGACAATCTCATAAGATTGTCCTTGAGCAAAATCAAGGGCATTAAGCATCATTGAGAATCCGGTTGGAACCCTTGGTATAATTCCTGAGAAGGCCATTATGGTTTCAGAAGCTTTTTCCTCGAACTCTGGATCTCCCAGAAAACGAGCAAGTCGAACAAGGTTGAACGCAGCGACAGAATTTCCCGAAGGCATAGCACCATCATATGCATCTTTCTTTCTCACAAGTAATTCTTCAGAATCCGCACTTGTGAAATAAAACCCGCCTTCTTTCTCGTCCCAAAATTTCTCTATTAATTCCAACGTCTGTTTCTTTGCCATATCAAGATACTCGGGATTGAATGTGCCCTCGTATACTTCTAATAATGCCCATATCAAGTATGCATAATCATCAAGGAATGCACTAATCGCTGTGTCTCCTTCTTTGTGACGGTGGAAGAGTTCCTGAGTTTTGTCAATCATTGTTTCAAGGATGAAGGTGAGAGCTTTCTCAGCGACTTTGATGAAATTTTCATCACCTAGTGTTACACCTGCTTTTGCAATAGCAGCAATCATGAATCCATTCCAGTCTGTCAGTATTTTGTCATCTAAACCTGGTCGAATTCTCTTTTCTCTCTGAATGAATAACTTCGTTCTTGCATTGTCGAGAAGGATATCTAAATCCTGCTTGGACATTTCTGTATCAGTGTCAACCGATTCGCTGAGATGCGGGATATTAAGCCCTGTTTTCTTACGAGATGCTTCATCCTCAAAATTCCCATCATCTTCGATATTGTACACCTGAGAGAAGATTCTTGCAGAATCATCCTTTAGCACCTCTTTGATTTCGTCCTGAGTCCAGGTGTAGAACTTGCCTTCCTCTCCTTCTGAATCCGCATCCTCTGCTGAATAGAATGCACCTTCCGGGCTAGATAGGTTTCTTGTAACGTATTCGAAAATGTTCCGCACTACATCAGCATATTCTTTCTTTCGTGTAATCTGATATGCTTCAGTGTATGCCATCATGAGGTTGGCTTGGTCATAGAGCATTTTTTCGAAGTGCGGGAGCAACCATTCAGCATCAGTTGAATATCTATGAAATCCAAAACCTATATGGTCCCAAAGTCCTCCCAGTCTCATCGCTTGTAACGTTTTTTCTACCATGTATAATGCTCTCTCTTCTCCTGTGCGTTTCCAGTACCGGAGAATCAACATTAGATTGTGTGCTGATGGAAACTTTGGTGCTGATCCAAATCCACCTCGTTCTTCATCAAACCTCTGAGACAGGTTTGAGTACGCGAGGTCTACATTCTCAAGTGAGAGTCTAGTTCTATCTCCTATTACGGCGGATTCGGAAAATGCCTGCTCAATGCGACCAATCACATCCGTTATGTTTTCTTGGTCATTATCCCAAAGTTCTCTGATTCGAGGTATAAGCTCCTTCATACCAATCATGTTGTACCTACTTTCTTTTGGGATGTACGTGGCTGCAAAGAATGGTTTCTTATCAGGAGTCATTATGATTGTCAGTGGCCATCCTCCT
>JBHLRT010000350.1:0-3429 GCA_048882305.1 Candidatus Thorarchaeota archaeon | reverse complement strand
CTTCTCGCTAAGGGGGTCGATTCCTTTTGGTATGTGATCGAATAAAACTCTTGATAGATAGCCCGCTCCTAGGAGGTAGTTCTTAACCATGCCTTCATCTATGGGTCTTTTTTCGATTGATCCCTTTGTTAGGTCTATCCAAAGAATGTGTCCTCCTACTCCCTTTATCATTGAGAATCCTCCTCCTTGTCGTATATCACATCTTTGTATTGTTCATACAACGCCCTCATGCTTCCATCCTTGTCTCTTTCTGCCAATTCTTTCTCCGTTGTCATAAAGATAGCATCCGCAGGACAACGATCAATACATTCTCTACATTGAATGCATTTGAACGCCTTTCCAGTATCTGGATGAATCCGGATAGCATAGTAGGGACATGCTTTGACACATTCACCATGTCCGACGCATTTCTTGTTGTTGACAATTACAACACCTTTTGATGTCCGCATCAATGCCTGTTCTGGACAAGCATCGATACAAGGTGCATCCTCACAATTCCTGCAGAAGAGTGGAAAATCCAGCGCTGGTTCAATTCTCAATACTCTGTTACGAGCACGTTCAGGACTAATCACTTTGTAGTAAAACATGCTACATGTGTTTGAACATGTTGTGCATCCTGAACAGATTCGTGGGTCACCAAATACGAATTCGAGTTCTGTCAATGTCTAATCTCCAAATGGTATATTTCCACTCCCCATGGGTTGGAATTTTCCATGACCCGGGTTTATTATCACATTGCCTTCTTTGTAGACTTGTATACCCCTGATAAAGGTCATTACAGGAACTCCCTTCATTGTCATTCCCTCATAGAGTGTCCAACCACATTTCGACTCCATGATATCAGCTGTGATTCTTTCTTCCTTGTTTGGATCTATTATAACGCAGTCTGCATCTGCTCCAATCCTTAACACGCCTTTCTTGGGATAGAGACCAAATATCCTTGCAGGATTTCGAGAGCAGACGCGTAGTAACCTTGAGTATGAAAGTCGACCTTTATTGATTCCTTCTGATAAGAGGACTCTAAGAATCATCTGGATGCCATCAACACCAGACCATGCATCGCGGATGTCATCTTCCCCTGCTTCTTTCTTCTCAATCGGACAGGGTGCATGGTCACTCACTGTAATATCAATAGAACCGCGAAGAAGTGCTGACCAAAGGGCTGCTCTATCCTCTTTCGTTCTGAGTGGCGGATTTAGCTTGCTCTTCGGGCCTAATCTGTTCATATCATCACGGTAGAAAACAAGGTGATGTGGACACACTTCCGTAGTTACAGTGACACCTCGAATCCTCCCTTTCTCCACTTCAACTATTCCATCCTTTGTGGTCACATGGGCGATGTGAAGATGTCCTCCAGTTTGCGACGCTATGTCAATGCATTGGCGGATAGCAAGCTGCTCCGCAATGTTTGGCCTCGCGAGTGAATGACTTATCGGTGCATCCCATTCTCCGTCCATTTCACTACTGAACTCATCAAGAATCCCCTGATCCTCACAGTGTATCGTGAGATGTCCACCAACTTCAGATAATGCGCTCAAGCACTTCACAATGACCCCATTGTTGGTCTGGTATGGCTCACAGGTAAAAGCTTTGAAAGCAGCGATTCCCTTGTCAACTAGGAGTGGGATTGCTACATAATTCTCTGAGTTCATCATCCCTGCGTAGAAGGTGAAATCGGCAACACTCCTCTCCTCACCTTCAGCAATCTTCTCTTCTACAACCTGAACCGTGTCAACCTGATTTGTAAGAGGCATGTCAACAAAAGTGGTGACGCCACCTGCTACTGCAGCTTTTGATCCAGTAGTGAAAGACTCATTTTCTTGCATAGTCGGGTCATTAATGTGTGCATGGCCATCAATCAATCCTGGCATCACAATCTTGCCATCTGCGTCTATGACTATCGCGGCTTCAGGTAAATGCTCATCTCTTGCTATAACTGTGATGATTCCGTCTGTTACTCCAAGACCTCCGTTGACAAGTCCGGACTCTAGGAGTAGTCTTCCATTCTTTATTACGAGATCAACAGCACCTCTCGCCTGTTTTCTGAAAGTTGACGTGAGGGTGCTGCTCATTCATCCACCTCCAACAGGAGGAAATAGAGCAATAGAATCATTGTCCTTCAGAACAGTGTCATATCCATCAAGCAGCTCTATACGCCTACCATTGACCATACAAGAGAAGAATTGTTTGAGTTCACCTGTATCGTTATTCAAGACTGTGTCTCTGAAATTGCTACCATATGTCTGAGCCAGAAAATGAAGAAGTTCTCTAATGTTCTCTGCCTCCACTTCTATACTTTTTACACCTGTAATTTCTCTTACAGTTGCAAAGAACTTCACCAAGACATGAGCCAAGATATCACACTCAATCTATCGACAAGGTACGTGAGATTAAAACCGTTGCCTTCAGTCCATAACGAAGCATAGAAGTTATAGGAGCGGTTCGTAACCCACGACTACTGTATTAGAATGGAAATTGTTGTTGTTGGACACTTGAGTAGGGATCTGGTTATTACGCCTGAGTTTAGAAGGGAATTATTAGGCGGTGGACCCGCATATGCAATGTTAGCACCTAAAATTGGTGCTTTTGGGGCGGAGATTATTTCCAAGGTGGGCTCAGACTTTGATGAATCTTACAAGCTAACATTGATGGCATCTGGACTCAATCTTACTGGGCTCTATTATGAAGGCGAACACACGACGCGTTTTGTCAACGTGTATGATGAATATGGAACACGCACTCAAATGGTGGAAGCTCTCGCGCCTCAGATAAAACCATCCGACTTTTCTGATGAACACTGTCTAGCAAGCATAATTCACTTCTCTCCGCTCACAAGTAATGAGATTGATCCCGCTTGTTACGACATAGCACGTGAAGAAGGTGCGTTGATCTCTTTGGATGCACAGGGGTACTTACGATCTATAACTGATGATTCTGCTATTGTGCCAAAAAGATGGCCTGAAAGCTATGAAATCCTTAGTTTGGTTGATATTGTCAAACTTCACGAGTCCGAATTAAGATCTATAAATTCAGACACATCCGAACTTTCTGCAGTATCTCATATTCTAGAAAACGGTCCGAGGATTGTCATTGTAACACGAGACCATAGGGGCTCAACAATTTATACTAGGAATACCCAGGTGGATATTCCTCTCGTTCTAGCAAATGCGCAGGTTGATACTACAGGCTGCGGCGATACTTACACTGTTGGCTTCTTGCTTGAGTATATGCGAACAGCAAATGTTTCACGAGCTGGCCTTTTTGCTGCCACGTGCTCCTCATTCAATGTTGAAACGATTGGTCCGTATGACATGCCAGATCGTGTTATGGTTGAAACACGGATGCGTCCATATCTACAAGCATGAACAGAAGCGTTTTTCACAAGCTCACTATCTCAAACACAATAGGGCGAACATCATGCTGGATGAC
>JBHLRT010000349.1:0-3438 GCA_048882305.1 Candidatus Thorarchaeota archaeon | reverse complement strand
CAGAATAAGATTCTAGATTTGCTCAGAAAACTGCAAGACAAGTACAACCTCGCAGTGTTGTTCATAACACATGACCTTTCGGTTGTAGCAGAAAACTGTCACGATGTAGGGATTATGTATGCAGGTAACCTCGTGGAGGTTGGAACTGCAGCTGCTGTTTTCAAAGAGTCCTTACATCCATATTCTCACAAGCTGATTGGGGCATTTCCAAGTGTGGTGGGACCCAAAACGAAACTGGAGTTCATTCCAGGAGTTCCACCGAACCTTATGAATTTACCAACTGGTTGTCGCTTTCACCCTAGATGTCCTTATGCACAGGATATCTGTGCCAGTGAAATTCCAGAATTCAGAGAAATAACACCAGGTCACTTTGCAAAGTGCCACTTCGCTGGTGAGCTTGACCTTGGAGGGAAGTAAAAGATGACAGAAGCGGACATTATCCTCGATGTACAAAACGTGAAGAAATACTTCACAGTAAGATCTGGAATGTTCTCCTTTAGCAGAGAACCAAGCTACGTGAAGGCTGTAGATGATGTGAGTTTCCAGGTACGAAGAGGAGGGTCAATTGCAATTGCCGGGGAAAGCGGCTGCGGGAAGACCACTTTGGCTAGAACAATATTGCGACTGATAAAACCTACAGCAGGCTCAGCCTATTATCAAGGAGAGAACATCTTTGATATGAACCGGTTGGAATTGAGTGAGCTACGACTAAAGCTTCAGCTCATTTTCCAGAATCCTTTCGAAGTTCTTGATCCTCGCCACACAGTCGTAGACCTTGTTGGAGAGGGACTGGTAATTCACGAGCTTGAGCAGAGCGATGATGTGATTTACGACAAGGTCATCCGAGCTCTTGAAGATGTAAGACTAATTCCAGGAGAGCAGTTCGCTGCAAGGTACACACATGAGCTTTCTGGCGGACAACTCCAAAGAATCGCAATCGCTCGCTCATTGATACTCGAGCCTAACCTTATCATCGCAGATGAGCCAGTCTCTATGCTTGATGCAAGTATCAGAACAGAGGTCATGAACTTGATGTCAGATTTACAAAGAGAGAAGGATCTGACATACATATTCATTACACATGATTTAGCACAAGCTCGCTACATTGGTGATTATTTGATCATCATGTATCTTGGTCGGATTGCTGAGATGGGACCAATGGAAGATGTAATTCAGGATCCACAACATCCCTACACTAGAGCACTAGTCTCGAACATCCCGATTCCAGATCCAACCATTGAGCGGGAGAGAATCATGCTTCCTGGTGAAACACCAACGCCCATTGATTTGCCACCAGGTTGCAGATTTAAACCAAGATGTCAGGAATATGGTGTATACTGCAAACCTGAGGAACCTCAATTGAGGGAAGTCGCTCCCGGACATTGGGTCGCTTGTTACCTTCCAGCAATGTAAATAGAAAAACCATCTTCTGGAGGAAAAATAATCCTCCAGAAGAATTGATTTTTTAGACTAGAGGTCGACTGGTCTGCAGAGATTGTCTTTGCTAACAGCTGCGCGACCGCATACCTCACAGATGTACTTGGCACCTTTGACACGAGGTCGCATATCATCAACACCATGATGCTTTGCGAACTCACACATGTGATCTTTATGATCTCCCATAGGTATTTCTCCTTAGACTGTTCTGCTCCAATATTGTAATAAGGATTCAGAAAGCGGAGATTGGAATGTTTATCTTTTGCACTATTATTGACTGGATGTGAGAGAGATGATTGAAGACACGCCAAAGAAAAGCGATTGGAGATCTTTAAAGGCAGTCTATGATTCAGCATTTTTCTGCAGTCTTGGATTCTTTGTCGTCAGATTTCTCATTCCGATAATCGCATATTCGTACATCGGCGCAACAGCAATTCAAGTTGCACTTGTATTCTCAATGCTGACCTTTGGAGCTGCAGTCTTCTCACCAATTGCTGGGAGATTTGCTAGAAGAGGAAGAAGGCGTGAATCAATCTTCCTAGGAGCAATAGTCCGAGCCATTGCCTACATTGGAATGGCTCTGGCAGTCATGTTCGAAAATATCTATCTACTGACCGTTAACAGTCTTGTCTGGGGACTGGGAGCCGCATTTTACCAAGTAGGTAGTGATGCAGAGATATCAGAGAGAGTCTTAACTGAAAATCGAGCAGAAGCATTTGGTAGAAGAGCTGCATCAAATGGTAAAGGGAGTGTTATTGGAGCTTTCATTGGATTCACTATACTATTTTCCTTTGATAATACCATACCAGTTTTCGTATTCTATTCAGTTGCCAACATCATTGGTGGGATAATTGTAATCAGAGAGAAACCGCCTTTGGAGAAATTAAAGCCACCTAAGATTGACAGCATAATCAAAAGTGCAATCGGAATAGGGATTGCTGCTCTGGTTGTAGCCGCTGCTATTGATACTTTCATCACCGCGCTATTATCACCATTTGTGGAATTGTATATTCTGGCGATATTCACAGATGAGATACAATTAGTAGCTATGGTATATCTCCCTGGAGGAATTCTAGCGGGAATGTTAGGAGGATACTTTGGTAGATTTGCAGACCATGCGAACAAAGTGGCGATAGTTTCTGGAGCAGTAATAGTAGGTGCTGTAAGTACACTTGGGTTGGTGTACATACCAATATTTGTTCCCTCAGGAATTTATCATCTTGACCTAATCCTCGTTGCCACCCTTTTTGCTGTGAGTAGTGTAACAAGCCTCTTGGCATATACGGTTATGTCATCCGTATTTGGGTCTGCGTACGAAGGAAGGGCGAGCGAGGGTTTTGGTTTATTCGAGGCTGCAATGGGATTCTCACGTTTTAGTGCACCAATTGTAGGAGGCGTCCTATGGGAAATACTAGATCCTGCAGCTCCGTTCTTATTGGTAGGATTTTCAGGTTTCATCCTAGTGCCTATCTATGTCTTTGGAATGAGAAAGTATGAGAAAGCAATCAAGCAGCAGGAAAGTCGCACTTAACCATATGGACAAAGATATATCAAAGCAAGACCTCACCATCATAGATAGTTACACCATAGAGGTGTCAATCGCATGGCAATTCGTGTTGGAATTAATGGTTTTGGCCGAATTGGAAGAGGATTCCTTCGAGCCGCCTTAGAGAAGAAAGGATTCGATATTATTGCAGCAAACGACCTCACAAGTGAGAAATCTCTTGCGCATCTGATGAAATATGATACTGTGATGAGGCGTTTTGCTGGTACAGTCGAAGCAGGAATAGGTAGCATCACTGTCGACGGAGATGAGATTAAAATTCTCTCGGAAAGAGACCCTGCAAAACTCCCATGGAAAGATCTAGGCGTGGATATCGTCATAGAGTCCACTGGTTTCTTTAGGACAAGAGAAGCAGCAGAAAAGCATCTAGCTGCAGGAGCTAAAAAGGTTATAATTAGTGCGCCTGGTAAAGGTGGGGAAATGCTAACTGTTGTGCC
>JBHLRT010000348.1:0-3442 GCA_048882305.1 Candidatus Thorarchaeota archaeon | reverse complement strand
TGAGCTTGCTCGTGACGGAATTTAGGCATGTGTTTCTTTTTGTGTTTGGCAATTCTCAGAATTCGTTGATCTGTATTCTGTACTCTAGGGGGTGCTTCGACCTTTGCCTTTTTCTGCTTCTTCTTTGAAGCTGCTTTCTTTTTCGGAGCAGCCTTCTTTGCCTTAGGCTTCTCAGGCTTTGGTTTTGCCTCAGCTTTCTTCTTTGGCTTCTCGGCTTTTGGCTTTGCCTTTTCCTTTTTAGGCTTCTCCGCAGTTTTCTTCTTAGTTTCTGGTTTGTCTTTAGGAAGAAGTTTTTTAGCTTCGGAAATGAAACTCTTTGCGCTGGATTCCCCAACACCCTCCACTTTTTCGGAGAGTTTCTTTGCGTCCATCTTCGATAGACTAAGGACTGTCTTTATACCAGCATCACGCAGTTTTTCCTCCACAGCTGGTCCAATACCTGGGACATCACTCAGTTTTGGTTTCTTTGACATCTCGTTCCTTCTCCTATACTATTGACTTTGTTTCCTCGCCCTTTCTTTTCCTGATGACATAGATTCCATCAAGGAAGACTCTGCGGTCTTTATCGCGAATTTTGCATGCTTGTTGGATATTGGCTGCGCTCTGTGATACGTGGTCAATGTTGATTCCACTGATGAAGACTTCATCTTCAGTAGTTTTGACTTCGACATCACCAATTAGACGAGCCCTTCTAACACCACGTTCTCCAATGAAGTTCTTGATTATCACAGTTTTATCCTGAATCTCCACCGTTATTGGAAAGTGGCTGTACACGACCTTCATTTCATACTCATAGCCATGTTGTACCCCTATGAGCATATTACGAACGTGCGCGATTGCGGTTCCAACAAGAGCTCTGGATTTTTTCCTATTGACATGAGTGGTCACAATCAGTTCATTGCCCTCAGTCTTAATCCGAGTCTGTGGTTCAGGAAATGATCGTACCAATTTACCTTTGGGACCATTTACTGTGATTGTCTTATCCTCTAAGGAAACCTGACACTCACTGGGAATCTCAATCCGTTGTTCATAGACTACATCTTCAGTCATTTGTCAGATCTCCTCAATACACATATGCTAGTAACCTTCCTCCAATCCCACGTGTCTTAGCATCTTGATGAGTCATTACGCCTTCTGGAGTCGTGACGATCAGAATACCATAGTTATAGGCTGGTAGGAAGCGTTTCTCGTATTTTTCGAAACCATCCCTTCGGACGGGGAATCTCGGTTTGATTACACCACACTTGTTTGTACGGCCCATGAGTTGTATGCGGAACCTTCCTGCTTTTCCGTCATCAATCCGTTCAAACTCTCCGATGTACCCTTTCGATTGCATGACCTGCAATACTTTTTCAATCAGGCTTGATGCTGGTGCAATAACCACTTCAGGTTTGCCTACAATCTCACTATTGTATATGTTTGACATCGCATCAGCCAATGGGTCTAATAGTGTCATTTTCTGTGTAACCTCCTCACTCGTACTTACGGAAACCAAGTTTTTCCGCAGTTTCTCTAAAGCAGCGTCGGCACATATTCAAACCATAAGACCTGATTATTGCCTGGTGAGTTCCACAGCGGACACATTTTCTGCTACCTTTGCCCATTCTCTTGCGCTGTTTTGTCCGTTCTTTCTTTGCACTCATTGTTTTCACCTCAGAACAGATATGTCCGCTCACGCTCCTTCTCGAGTATCTCGATTCCAAACTTGTTCTTGACAAAGACCATACTCTCTTCTGGAGTCAGGCGATGCCTGTATGGTACCTTTGTCTTCCTTCTTCTCCTGCGCTTCACCCTGAAGCCAGGTCGTTCAACGCATACGGTGATGTTCATTCCCTGAATACCAAGTTGTGGGTCGTACTTTACATCTGGTATGTCAATATGCTCTGCGATACCGAAAGCAAAGTTACCATCAAGATCCCAGTTCTTAATCAGTAAAACATCATCCTTTGCTTTTAATGCCCTCTTGAGGAACTCCTCTGCTTTATTGTGCCTAAGAGTCACTCTTACTGCGATTGGTTCTTTCCTTCGAATACCGAAGTCACGAACTGTCTGTCGAGCTTTTGATTGAGTTGGATTTTGTCCAGTTAGTTCTTCAAGAATAGTTGAAGCTCTAGTTAGAGGTTCGCCACCGCCTGTACAGATGTCAATGACTACCTTGGCAACATATGGCTCTCTCATAGGATATGTTTTCCAGTCTTCCATGAAGATTTGCTCATTCTCGACACTCACTCTGAACTACCTCCTTGAGATCCCAATTCAACTTCGGATTTGCTCTTGCCCACGACGAACACATAATCCAGTGCGGTTTGGAATCTGCTCCCCTCCGCATCTTCTAGTGTGACGGTGCTGGCGTGTGTCCCAAGTCGTTTCTCGATTTCAATGATTTTACCCTCGATTCCAACATTTTTTCCTCGTGAAACTACTGCATACGCTCCTTTATCGAGGTTAATCGTTTTCATAAGCTTCTGAGTAGGTATCCCGACCTTCAGAGTGTCAAGAGTTCTATAATCTGAAGGTTTCTCTCCTTCTGGAAGTAACAGAGTTCTTCCGTCATGAAGGCCAAGTTGAACTTTCCCTCCTTTCATCATTGTCTTGGTTTCGATTCGACATAGTTTAAACTTGGCTTCATTATCATCAATCTTAACGAGCCTCAAACCCCCTTTCAGTCTTGGGAGAAGTCTGAAACGATCTCCAGATGATGTAATCTCTACAACATCCATAATCCCTACTGGAAACCGTGCATCTTTTCGAATCTCACCATCAACTCTGACATCATTGCTGGAGAGGATCGCTTTTACTTCACGCATATTCTCAGCGTAACCAAGAACCTCTCTAAGAAGGACTGCAAGTGTGAGACTATGCTCTTTTGGATGTGGCCCTGGTATCACTCTTGTTGTGAATTTGTCCTCTTTTCTCTTGATTGGCCAGTGTCTAGGTGCTGGTAGACGTTTCAGGTGTTTCTTTTGGCCTCTTCGCGCCATTATTCCTCACTCTCCACTATTTTCATTACTTTGTTCTCTATGAGGGTCTTTCTTTCATCATCTAATTCCAGTTTTACAAGCATCAGATTTGAAGGGTGAACTGGAACAGCTGCCTCTTTACCATCCGACTTGGTGATAGTAGTGCTATCAAGATAGACTACTCCTTTCCTGTAGCTGACTTTGGTGACCTTGCTTTCTGTATCACGAAATTGCCCTCTCATAATTCTCACAAGGTCTCCTTTCTTGACTACTAGTGAACGTAAACCATATTCTTCCTGAAGAAACTCATCAAGTCGACACTTGAGCATGTTCTTCTTTTCATGGTGCACCGCACTTCGGACTTTCTGACGTTGTTTCCTTGGGGATTTTGAGCTTGGTTTCTTTGCCATCATTCACACCCTCATACAATCTTAGATGCAATTGCAGAGACCCTTGGCCACTTCAGAGTGACCTCTCTTGCC
>JBHLRT010000347.1:0-3445 GCA_048882305.1 Candidatus Thorarchaeota archaeon | reverse complement strand
GAGATGGGTCGAGGAGTTCTTACTGGGTAAACGAAAACTCTAGGCACACCGGTCCATCAAAGCAAAATAGTGTATACACCACTCTGGATGACATTCTCAGGTAGATCAGGTGAAAACAGCACAAGGTTATCGATTAGTCTATCTCTTTCGGAAGGCAGTATCGAATAGAATGTGACTGTGCTAGCATGTGCCACAATGTTATGACGGATTGTCCATTCGCCAACTGGTTCCCAATCCTCGGGAATAAGACTATCCGCATACACAATAGCAATCTTTACACCACGTTGTGTTGCGATAGATTGCAAAACGCTAGTACTCATCGACCCATTAATCAGTACCTCGCCGATCTCCAGAGTTCCAATGCCCCACTTATCGACGCATCTTATATCCGCAAGGTAATTGGCACAACCTATGTCATTGAGGAGAACCGTTTCCCCCGTATAGAATCTATCGAGAAAGAGGCCCATCTGATATTGCTGTTCATAGATATTATTGGATGCGTCTGGAGTCCAATAGACGGCCAGAAATCCTCGTCCAACAAGGGGAGCCATGAACAGTGTTAGTAGGATTAAACCATAAAGACGATCTTTCTCTATGCCTTTTCGTATCGTGAGCGAAGGCAAGTCCAATTTTGAAATAAACTTGTAACCTTGAATTGAAACCACGAAGATACCAATAGCAACAATGTAAGCCTCATATCTGAAGAACCAGCCGACCCGGCCTAGCTGCACTTGTAATAAACAAGCTGGAACGAAAATTAATTTCATCACATTGTTTACATGCCAGAATCCAAGTTCTTTCGAGCTAGTCAATTTGATTGACGCAGCTAATAGTGCAAGTAAATGCGGTGATACAAAGAGGGCACCAATACCACGAACGAAGAAGAAACGGACACCTTCATTCATTGCATCCACACTCTTTACTAGCAATGAATTGGAAACGAGTAGCCAACCATTTTGAACCGATATTATACCATATGCTAGCCAAGGTAATGCTGTCATGCCCAAGATAGCGATTACATAGGTCCATTTTTTCTTCATTGAAAATAAGAGGACGACTGGGAAAACTAGGAAGATGGTCTCAATGCGAACAGCGGATGAAAAGAAAGTGACAATCAGCAAAACTGTGGACTGTCTGCGGCTGCTCTCATCCTGAGAGAGGATTCTTGCTGAGAGTAACACAAGGGGAATTGAGAAGACAATGTGCAACATATGTTCCAACCCTGTGAAGACAAGACTAGGCAGTGAAGTGAAAAAAACAAATGAAATCAAAACAATTGTGAGGTATTTTGAACCCATTTCAAAATCTTTGAGCAGAAAATAAAATACCATAACTGCTACTGTTGCAAAAATAACATTGAGAACTAGGGGAACTAAATCGTTGATCCCAACCAGAAGAAAGACTGCTGAAACCATCAGATTCCATAATGGTGAGGAAGTGCTGGAACTGAACTCATAACGAGTGATACCAAAGACTGAGTAGAGATTCAGATTCTTCGAGATTGCTAGATGGATATAGGCATCATCGAGGGTATAGACCATTATTCCTGAATTGATGATTAGGATTGCGGCATACAGGACAACTAGTGAAATCCAAAGGCAGAAAAGTGCGATTAGTAGAGGAAGATGTTCAATTGTTCTATTATAGAAGTTTGATGCCTTCATGTTTCAATGCATCCTGCAATTTGCCATATTCTTCAGATATTTCAGAATCAAATTTGAAACTGATTTATTTCTTTTGCACTCCGGGTTGTCTTCTACACGGACCATCATAAATTCCTATATCCATTTCAGAACTTCTACTTGCTAAATGGACTAACTATTGGCTTTCTGATACTCCTTTAGCATTGCCTTGAGTTTGTCAAGCTTACTGATAACCATGAAATCGGTTTCCTCACCAATCTCACTAAGAATTTCATTGAAAGAAATGACGCTATGAAAATCCTGCATAAGGCTCTCTTTTTGTGCGGTTGTTCTCGCATTGGGATCAAATACAACAATCTTATTCTCAGGCTCGAAGTTCACAACAATGCTCCTCTTTAGGTACATAACTTTCTTACATTTCGGGCATTGAACTCGATTTGCCTTACCAGCCTTTAGTGGCCTAATCATATCTTTGTCCTCTGAAAGGTCAATGTGGTCCACAACATCTGCTTCATAGACTTTCTTGCATTTGGAACATTTTATTTCTGCTAGACTTGTGCTGGCCAAAATCTTCACCTAAGCATCTTTGAAGTCTATCAGTGGCTTCTTAAAAATTCCGTACTGGTCAATCATTATCATACTTCAGGGGTGAGTCGGCATTAGTATCAGATAACTCCTTTTCATTAGTTAATTCTTCCTCGAGAATGTCCTGAAGCATGTCTGATTCTTGACCTTCAGTTTTCCGTTTAAACAGAATTCCAGTAATGATTGCAGTAAGAGCTATGGATGCTACAACAATTGGTGCAGACTCGAAGAAACCTCCCCCTAATTCAAGTCCAAAGAGAGCTATTAAAGCGCCTGCAATCGTGACTGCCGCTTTCCCTGGGAAATAACTCATGATGAATTTTCCAGTGTTATACTTTGTGAGACCAACATACACTATCAGTGGGTCATCAGGAACAGGAGAAGCAGCTGCTATGAATAGTGCTAATGCGCCCCATTTCTCCACGCGCTGTTTTTCTGCATCGAGAGATTGGAGTCGCTCCTCAGAGAGAACTATACGAGACCCTCTTACAACAAAGAAGTGAATCAACTTTGCAAGTGTTGCAGTTATTGCAACGATTATGCCAATAATAATAGCTTCGAGAATTCCAACAGGACCAATGATTGTAAAGGTGAGTACCGCAGCAAAAGAAAGAACCATGTTGCTGGGACTAAGAAAGGGAATCATATTGATTGCAAAACAGATGATGAATAGTCCTACATATCCTTGGCCGATCATATCTGTGATGAACTGCAGTATTCCCTGCATCTCTGCAACACCAATGCTACTCTGTGATGGCTGCTATATTAAACAGACACCTTTTGAACGACTACTCTCTGTACTCCATCCAAAATCTTCAATGAGTCCTCTAGATCGGAGATATCTGAACTGAGTTGTCCTGGATTGAAGTAGCACTCATAGAAACATCTTGTGCCTCGGAGACACACACCCGTTGAGAATAAGAGATCAACGAGACCAGCCTTCTTGAAAATCTGCGATAGTTTGGTCAAAAAGTCATTCGTTAGTTTTCCAATCTCAAGACTAAGGAATAGTACTTCATCACTCTCAAGTGGGAAAATTTTGATGAGTCGGTCTTTGTGAACGAGAACCATTAAACCTTGACCAGTTCCCATGGCGTTTTTGAAGGCTGTTGGGAATTTGACTGTTTCACTTGCATCAAAAACTAATACTTTACCGGCG
The DNA here is from genome assembly GCA_048882305.1 of Candidatus Thorarchaeota archaeon. Taxonomy (GTDB): domain Archaea; phylum Asgardarchaeota; class Thorarchaeia; order Thorarchaeales; family Thorarchaeaceae; genus SMTZ1-45. The sequence continues at coordinate 58 of JBHLRT010000347.1, read as the reverse complement.
GTTGCGCCTTCATAGGCTTCGTCTGACATATGCATTTGTCTCCGTAGCGAAATCCTGT
>JBHLRT010000346.1:0-3450 GCA_048882305.1 Candidatus Thorarchaeota archaeon | reverse complement strand
ATGGAAGGTGACCTACTTGCTCACTCTTGAGGAAACAATTGAATTAATTCTAAAGCACAGATCTGAACTTGAACGTAAAGACATCTTGAAGATGATTGAGGAGAAACGTGAAGAACTCGGACGAGAAGTGATTAATGACGAGTCTGCTGCTATGATAGTAGCACGAGAGCTAGGGGTTGATCTCCACCAGATTTCGCCAAAAGCACGTCAAAAAATAGAGGATATTACTGAAGCCACTAGAAATGTCGCACTCACGGCCAAAGTGATCAATATTGGAACAGTGAGAACCTTTTCACGAAAGGATGGAGGAGGAGAAGGCCGAGTTGCGAGTATTATGGTTTCCGATGATACAGGAAGTATCCGAGTAGTCCTTTGGGATGAGAAAACTGAGATTGTATCTCCAGACAATGATTCTGAGAATGTCTTGTCAATTGATGATGTTATCCAGATAAGAGGCGCTTATGTAAAGAAGGGACTTGGAGACGCTCTGGAACTGAATTTAGGCAGGTCCGGACACATCGAACCTCTAAAAGATTATGAGATTGAGGAACTTGGCATTAGTTTCGCTGATTCAACTGAAGATATGAGAATTTCAGATCTCAAAGAAGGCCTATTCAACATAAGCTTGAAGGTGAAAATTCAACGAGTGTTCAGCCTTTCTACATTCACTAGGCAAAGAGATGGTTCTGAGGGAAGGGTTCTAAGTATTGTCGGATCTGATGAAACTGGTACTGTAAGACTAGTCTTTTGGGATGATAAAGCATCAGAGATGGAGAATGCGGAGGAAGGAGAAGTCATTCACCTTAGAGGTGTAAACACTCGATTGAATCGGGATGGAACAGATGTTGAGGTTCATGTTGGGCGTGCTGCTTCCATAGAACGAGGTCTTAAGGACAAGATTGATGCTGTTGAGATATCTGAAACCGGAAGCAGCTCTGAACCACTTGGTATGAAAGCAATCGCAGACCTCACAACAGGTATGTGGGATGTTGATATTGAAGGCAAAGTCGTAGCTGTCTATGATGTCAACAATTTCACTTCTAAAGACGGATCAGAGGGACAAGTTAGAAATATCATGCTTGCGGATGAGTCAGGCAAGACTCGTGTCACGTTCTGGAATGACGATGTTGACAAAATAGCAGATTTACAAGATGAGGACATTGTTAGAATCCTTCATGGATATGTAAAGGAGGGATTCCGTGGAGGTGTTGAATTCCATGTAGGCCGTAAGGCAGAGATTCACATCAATCCCAAAGGGTCCAAACTAAAGAAACTGGATGTGTCACAGATTGTAACACAACCAATGGTTAAAGCTTCAAGGGTGATGATAGAGGATATTGATGAAAACACGGAGGGTAAAAGTGTTGAAGTCTGCGGTCTTGTTGTCAACCTGAGCCAATCTATGTCTCCAATCTACCAAGCATGTCCTTCATGCAACAAAAAGCTAGAAGAAACTGAAGATGGCTTTGTTTGTAAGTCCGGATGTAAGTTCGATGAGCCCGAACCAAGGATGCTTTACAAAATAACATTAGATGATGGTTCAGGTTCAATTAGAGTTACATTATTTGGTAAGGTTGGAGAAGAATTGCTTCAAATGACTGCAATAGAAGCCAATGAGATGATAAAAAAATCAGGAAAACAAGAACAACCCCTTATTGAAAATGCAGACAAGGTAGTTGGTAGATATATTGCAGTGTACGGTCGCGTGAAGAAATTCCGTGATTCATTTGACCTATCTGCAAGCGGCTTTGAGTTTGCAGATCCTGAAACAGAGATTAGACGAATTAAGGAAGAGATTCAGAAAGAAGTGAGTTAGAGACCGAGTCACGTACTCGGTCTATCCTTCTTTTCATCAATTATCTATATTATTCAATCTTATAATGTGTAATGTTCAATAATGATATGAAATGAACCCAACTCGTATGGTTATTGCAGAACGAAACTATCTCAGAGGAGTTCTTAGAGCATTTCTTGAAGGAAAGAAAAACCAGAACTATGTCATTGGTTGTTTTAGGAACGTACCCATTTCCATATTCGATGAGATAGCACAGAGTCTTTCACAGTATTCCAATAAGCCTAGATTCGGTGAACTCTACAAGATAAGAAAGACACTCCAGCAAAATCTGAAAGAGAGTGAAGAAAAGACTAGGTATAGTCCTTGGACAATTTCGAAATATTGAGATTCTTACTCTACTTGCTTGCTTCGATGATTTGTTCTATTCCTGATAGAAAAGTCTTCACATCATCATGATTATTGTAAATGTAGAAGCTAGCCCTTACAGTTCCCTTCTTGGGATCAATACCCATCTGATAGTGGAATGGACCTACGCAGTGCCAGCCGCTACGTACCATAACGTTCAGCTCATCATTCAAGAATGTCGCAACATCATGAGCGGAAGGTACTGTATCGACATTGAATGTAACTAATCCAGTTTTGATATTAATGTCATCAGTTCCAAGAATGTGAACATTGTCCATAGTACTGAGTTGTTTCAATACTATTTCGAGTAAGGAACGCTCATGTTGTTCAATCTCTTTCATCCCAATATTTCGAAGATAATCTGCGGCAGCACCTGCGCCAATAGCACCTGCATAGTTCTGTAATCCAGCCTCAAATTTTTCGGGTGGAGGTAAATACTCTGGAATAATCTTGCCATTCTCAAAACGCACATCGCTCACTGTGTCCCCACCATATAGAAACATGTCCATAGAATTCAGGTGCTCTAGCTTGCCATAAAGAACTCCCATTCCCGTTGGACCACACATCTTATGAACAGAGATTGCTGAAAAATCAACATCAAGGTCTTGAACATCAAGTGGGTGATGTGGAGCATATTGAGCATCATCAGACATGACAAGAGCCCCACTGTCATGAGCGATTTCTACGATTTCTTTCATTGGTGCAACGGTACCCGTTACATTGGATGAATGAACAACTGATACTAGACTCGTCTTGCTGTCAATAGCCTTCTTCCAATCTTCAATATCAAAAGTTCCATCAGATTGAGCCTTGATTATCTCAACGTCTAGACCATCGCGACGGGCTCTTTCTACAAATGGAAGTGAACCGCTATGATGTTCGAGTGATGTGGTGAGGAGTTTCGATCCCTTTGGCAGTTTGACTGAGCTTGCAACCATGTTTAATGATTCAGTGGCGTTTCTGGTCCAGATACACTCCTCCTCGGCATCAGCATTAAGAAATTTAGCAATTTTCCCTCTTGCTGCAGAATATGCATTAGATACTTCCTCTCCAAATCTATGGATACTTCGTCCTCCACAAGCAGGATACTCTTCGTAATACTCATTCATTGCGTTGATGACCTGCTGAGGTTTGAGAGCCATACAAGCGCTATCCAAGTATACTACAGGGCGTCCGTTGATTATACGTTTAAGAGCAGGAAAGTCACTTCTTATTTTTGTCCAGTCTACCATACGAATCAGTCCTTAACC
>JBHLRT010000345.1:0-3456 GCA_048882305.1 Candidatus Thorarchaeota archaeon | reverse complement strand
GAGTCATAGTACCCAATGGGTTGTGTGATATAGGTATAGAATGAAAGGTCCGTACTTTGCCCGGAATATACCGAATATCCCACACCACTCTGGCTCAGGTCTGTAGTCCATGATGAATTAATATAACGCTGAAATTGAGATGTGACCGAGAATGTGAAAAGCACGCTTGTATTTGCTGTAACCTGGTACTCCAATGGAGTAGTATTCCACTTACTTGGATTGGTCAAAGTGGCAATTCCTGTACCTAATCCCGCTATAGAAGTTGAAAGAGTACCTGCGTGAAATGTGAGATCTACATCCTCAAATCCGGGGGCAGTGGTACTTGTGAACTCGATATTGTCAATATAGACAGTCACATTTTGAGCATTTTCCTCGCCATCTGGAAGTCCTAGTGGGTCATCATCGTAGTCATTGTTGATGTAGACTCTCACATCACCCCCACCAATGTAAAGTCCAACATAGATTGAGAAAGTACTGGTGCCTGGAGCCACTGAGAAGACATGACTAACAGAATACCATGTTTCTCTTGAGTCAAAGGTCTGCATAGGATAGTAATACCCTTCTCCTCCCAATTGCCAGAAGACTCCGACATCTCCTGCAAAAGAATCATCCCCATCCGGATCTAGTGGTCCGGATGCATAACGGAAATCAAATTCCATCTTAAAGGACAGTGACTCTGGAGTGTTAGTAACGACTTGCTCCCATCCTGCCTCTGATGCCCAGCTATGAGTATATGAACCACCACCAGCTGGATTGTAGTTGCCCATATTCTGACAGACAATATATCCTCCAGTGGAGTTGTATGATGTGATTTGAGTGTTTGAACCACCATCAATGGTATAAGGAATCCATGGGTCTGTCCCATCATCAAATGTCCCGTTTATAGCATACAATCTCTTAAGATCAGTCACTTCGACACTTGTACTATTTATGAACCATCCATTTGCCTCATCAATCGTTATGTTTCCTGCTGTATTAGTACCTGTATCCGTTCTTCCTCTTTTCGCTTCCGTATCCTGATATGCTGACTGCAATATGGACACAGGTTCAATAACTCCTTGAGAGGTCTGTGAGATGGTGAATCTTCCATCATTAACTTCCCTTATATTTTGAAGTACTGGATTTTGCTCTGAATCATTGATGGCATCATCGTGTCTATCCTCGAATACATCTATAGAAGATGAAAATCCAAGTGTCATCAGGATTGAGAATCCAATCAACGCTATAATCATGTATTGTTTGATTCGCATCTCGGTTACCTCAAGTCTTAGGGCGGAGTTACGCCAAATTACCAGCTTATTTCTCCGACATGAAATGTGGGAAGTCCACTCAGCTCAGCTCTCTCTATTCTTTAGGTTATTACTATTGCTTGTTTGGCCTATATCTGAATAATTGAAAGATATTCTAGAAACAGCTATTATGCTACAATCAACGAATTAACTGATTTACTACATTTATTATCCAATTTTAGGAACCAACATAGGTACGCTTTCTCGATACCTGAGATATTCTTCTCCGAACTCTCTAAGTAGTTCCTTCTCCTCTTTCCAACACAGGATATAGTTGACCAAAATCACTATTGGTGATACGATCAAGGAATAAGCCGCTGAGAATAGAAAAGATGCTCCAATATGTGACAGAATTGCTCCAAGATACTGAGGGTGCCTGACTGAAGAGTAGACTCCGGTGGTAACTACTCTTTCGGCTCTGTGTGTTTCTGCGGTCTTCAATCCTACCTCAGTGACACCCTTAATCCCAAGATATGCTCCTGGGATTAGAAAAACAAATGCAAGGAGAACGTGTGATAATGGTACACCTAAGAAGGAGAATCCTGTTATCTGAAACTGAAATCGATCCTGAGGAGAAAGCCACAGTCCAAATAGGAATAAGAAGAAGCCCCAACCCGATATCATCCCAAGAGTTGCACCTATTTTGTAGCCCCCTTCTTCACCATACTTGTTAGTCAACTTAGCATGTTCTACTGAGAGAAAGTGAAGTGGAACAACAACGAATAAACCAACTAGTGAGATCAAGAACCAGAAACTCATCAATTATTGGTACTTTCAATCTTTTATCAATCTACGCAATACTCGGAAAGAATCATAACCTCGCTATGTTTCTACATATGTCGCTATCATAAGGGGTGATAAAATGTCAAATGATGCAATGCTAGAAGAGCTGAGAGAGATACGGAAACTATTAACGCCAGCACCCAAGCCTGAGCCTCCCAAGGGTCTGATCAATGAGTTTGTAACCTTCATCTCAAACTACAAGGTACTAGGACTTGCGGTGGCGTTCATTTTGGGTATCTATATCGGTGAAGTCGTGCAGGCACTAGTGAAGAGTCTCATTATGCCTATTGTGAAGATAGTATATCCACCTATTGACCCTACTGCAGCTACTGGCGATCCTACATACATACTTTCAGGTGGTCCGATTATAGGTAGTCTGATTACATTCATAATCGTTGCATTTGTGGTCTTCATCATTGTGAAGATTGCATCAAAAATCGGAATTGAATAGTACTACGTCCTAAAGAATCAATTTTGGGGGAGATGAAAATCTCCCCGCATTTTTCTTGTGAAATGGGTCCGTTAGACTACCTGACAGCTCCTACAATGAGGAGAATCACACCTAGTCCTATTAGAATGAGCATGAGCTCAGAAAACATGTAGCCCGCTAGCTCTATTGAATAGAGGTTAAGCATGAAGAAGTAGTCAACGTACATTCCAAGTCCGATCATTGGCATAAACAGGGGTAGTATACCGATGATGATTAGGATGAGTCCGAATAAAGCTAATCCCTTTCCCATTAGAGTCAACTCCAAATAGTTGGATACAGTACATTATACTCTCCCTATTTATGCGTCTCTATTTTCTATCCTTGTGATATTGGAACCAATGCTGAATTGACAAACGATTCCAGATTTGCTCTTACACGTTCTACCTGCTTCTCTTGGGATTTGGTCACCTTTGCGTACAGACTCACCACGATTTTCTTCAATCCAGTATCGGCATCATCCATCTCCCACCTTCCGACTACACGACCATTCACCCATATCGAAGGTCGGACCTCTCCAGTAGCTCTCACCCCTTTACTAGGCAACTTGCGGTGAGCATCTGGATTGGATGGCCAGAAATGTTTCCTATCAGCAGGGAACAATTTCTGCTGTAAATCCTCAGAAATGAACGCGGATCTATCTATGAACGCTTTGAGAAAGTGGTCCTCGTAAGGGAGAAACCAAACTAAGTCCTCAGTTGGGATACTTATCTCTGAAGCCATTTCCAAATCTTGTTCTAGTATGAATTTGTCTGCCCCCTCCATGTTCAATGTGATTAACTCCTTCCCCAAATCCTTCAGTGCATTCTTTACAGTGGTCTTTGTAAGTCGTAACCACCACGCAACATCATCAACTGATGCTGGACCAAATCGTTCTATATGACACTTGATGAGGTC
>JBHLRT010000344.1:0-3456 GCA_048882305.1 Candidatus Thorarchaeota archaeon | reverse complement strand
TCGATACATCAAGCAGTGCTCCCAGTTCTAATTCAAAGAGTTTCCAGTTATTGGTTCTCTTGGCTTTTTGCCAAGCAGCAGTGGTTAGAGTTTTTTGTTGTGCCTCTTTCGCTACTAGATCTTCTGGTAAGCCCGCTCTGCGATTCAGCATTCTTCTGACTAACTCGACTTCTCGTTTTTGCTCTAAGCTAAGACTCTCACTCACTTTCTCAAGTTTTGATACAAGTTGTTCTAGTTTTTTATCCGTCAAGAACCGATGTTGTAACTTGCTCATGAGCGCTATCTGCTCAGAGCGTTGTTTCATGCCCCTAGGCGGCATATATGTCTGAAGATCCCACCTGATAATCCCAAGTCCTGTCTGGAACTGGAGCATCTCCTTGGTTTTCTCCAGTAGTTTTTCATATAGATCCATAAATTTATACTCCCGAGCTTGGTTGCTCTTACATCCCATTTGTTTGATGATAGGTCCAGTAATGACTGTTGTGGAGTTATTTTTCACACCTTTTCAATAATATCAAAAGGGTTTTCTGGAACACTGAAACATCGAGGTTTTCTTTCAAATGACATACCATGATCCAGTTAATACAAAATCTGAAGAAATCTGTCTTCTCTTCAAAGATAAACTGGAATCAATTGGAGAACAGGGTGATATTGGTTTTGCGGGATTTGAATCCGTCTATGACTCTTTGATGCCCATCCAACAGGAGAAACTAAGGTCGATCACTGGTGATTCTTTTAATACTCTACTCAACGAAGGTTCGTTCATCAGTATTGGTATTGTCTACCGAATTCCTTTCATTGATTTTATCGATTCCAAAGTAGGTCGCAATACTGACTTTGAATTATGGAACCAATATGCTATGGAATATCATCGACTGAATCAGCTGCTAAATGGATTAGCAAGAGAAATTGCTGCAGTATTTGACGGGATCCCTTTGACTGCTACTATTGGTGGACTTACTGGAAGTGCCAATCATGTGAGTGATTATTTTGGCAGGGTTATTTCTCATAGAACTATTGCAGAACATGCAGGACTTGGGTGGAGAGGAAAGAATCAATTAACAATTCATGAGCGATTCAGTTGCGCAATCAGGTTCGCGTCTATCATCTATCCCAATAAGCTTAGGTGGGCGACCCAACAATCAACGAAATGTGGCAATTGTACAGCTTGTGAAGATGCATGCAGTTTTATCAAAAATCGAGATAGGTTGCCAGATTATCGTGAAAATTGTAGACGGTATATCTTGTATCTGAAATCGCAAGGAATTGAGAAAAGTGTCTGCGGAAAATGCATCAAAGCATGCTATAGATCCAGTATACATACTCATGCTTTTTCACTTCCCCGCTAGTTGCAAGATTAATAACCATTCACGAAATAATCTAACTAGAGAAAGATGTTCACAACGAGCATTTGGGAATCATGGTTGGAGGCATGAAGACGTTCGCCATACTCAACATAGTATCTCTAGCAATTGGAGTTGCATTAACAAGGTTTGGTATGGCTTTCTGGCAAGAACTGGAAGATTTCTTAGGTCCAATTTTAGGACCTATTGTTAGAGGAATATTCGAGCCCGTTTATAGAACGTTTGAAAATCCAACCTTTCGAACTCAAGCACTATCAGCGATAATTTGGACTGCCATGATTATTGGAGGGCTTGTCTTTACAATCTATGAGGCGCCTAGTTTCTTTAACTGGATAATGGGTGGCAAAGCATCAACTCGTCCAAAACCCACACCACGATCTATTCAACGAACTCAACGACGAGTTTCTGAGCGTCGGTCTGAATCACAGTCTAAGGTTGATGAAGAGAGAACAAGAAAGCAAGCCATTGTTGATGCATCGGGTGTTAGGGTTCAATCTAAAGTTTCGAGAAAAAGAGAGTCTTTACTACTGACTGTTCTTGTAGACAATGAAAGTGGTAATCAGATTGACATGGTTGTGGTGGACATTGATCTTCCTGCAGATATCAATACTGCAGCAGGATCCTTTAGGATGCAAAGACTAGGAACTATAATCCCTGGTGAAAAGGAAACTGCTGAATTCAAACTAGAGGACAGAGGTGGAGATGTTTCAGCAATTCGTGGACATGTTGAATTCTTAGGAGCTTCTTATGAGGTTTCGAAGATTCCACTGCCTGCTCCTGAAATTACCTAGTATCAGTACATGTCGTAACCTGAGGATGCCAGTCGTTGCTGTTCTTCAGAACCGCCTCGTAGTAATGCTGTACCCCTCATGTAAATTTTGTATTCATCCCCAAAATTGGAAAGCATCATTTGATCTTCATAACGTGCTATCATATACCATAGCGCAATGAAAATCGCTACAACTGGAATCATTACAATTGATCTGTAGAAACATACGTATGCCAAGTTCATGTAGATAATCGCAGCTGATACAGGTTGCCTGATTTTCCCATAGATCCCTTCCGTCGGAAATTCAGACATGTCCTTTGGTTGCATCCTCGTCTGTGTAAATTGATGGGCTTTGGAAAGGTATCTAACAAATTTTAAAGTGAAGTAGCATCCGATCATTACAAAGATAAAATCCCATAGATCTGCGGATGTTCTCATGAGACCTCCACCATACAATAGTAGACTACCAAAGTTAATGATTGCAAACAATGGCCGCCAGAAATTGTATGAACCTTTTTCCGTTTCTGTATCTGAGGTCATGTGTCCTTGAAACCCTCATATTTTGTATCTGTCCGAATGAAGATAACTTTTAGCAATAATGGAGAACGGGCGTTGCCTTCGAACGCCCTATATTAGGTCAAAAGTCGAAAATCTTTGAGTACTTCTTTTCGACATAGTCGAGGAATGGCTTTGCAGATAACCTCTGACCTGTAATTTTCTCCATCAAGTCTGCAGGATCATACATTGCTGATTCATGATGAACATATTTGTTCATCCAATGAATAGCTGGGAGAATCTCGCCATTTGCAACACCATCTAACCAATTGGGTAGGTCCTTCTCCATTTGGTTCAATAGCATTCCATCATAGATGTTGCCCAGTGCATAACTTGGGAAATATCCATAGTATCCACTTGCCCAGTGTGTGTCCTGAAGGACACCATCAGTGTCATCAGGGACTTCAATCCCGAGATACTTGCTGTATTTCTCATTCCAGACTTGTGGCAATTCAGAAACTGTGATTTTGTCTGAGAACAGGTCTCGTTCAATCTCAAATCGAACGATGATGTGCAGTGAATAGGTCACCTCATCTGCTTCAATTCGAATCAGTGATGGTTCAACTAAGTTCATTGCTTTGATGAAGGCCATGTCATCAACACCTGGGAATGACCCTCCAGTAAACTCCTTCAGTTTCGGAAGATAGAACTTGAGAAATTCCGGAGACCTCCCAATCATATTCTCAATGAACCTAGATTGAGACTCATGGATGCCATACGATGCATTCTGACCTACTGGTTGATATTTCCAGTCAGGATTCAAGTTCT
>JBHLRT010000343.1:0-3459 GCA_048882305.1 Candidatus Thorarchaeota archaeon | reverse complement strand
GACCAGGCCATCGAATACCTCCAGGGACAGATCCTACGACACTTGAGTTCTACACAATCCTCATTCCTTTCACAAACCTGCCACTAATTCAGATACCTGTCCAGACTGTTATACCAGTAGCACTCCTCTTTCTTCTGTTTGTCAGTCTTAACATGTTTGGTGCAATCGCGGGAATACTGACTCAGAGAGTAATGTTGGATGTTATCCCAAACCGCATTCGTAACTCTATGTACTCACTTCAACCAACTCTGGTCATGTTAATATCAATGCCACTCATTGCCTTCTTTGGTTGGTTCATCCCATTTACAGGAGGTTTTCTATTGACCTTTCTGATTTGCGCTGTGATATCTTTGATTGCAGTTGTAATGATTTGGATGGCTTTCAATAATCCCATAACAAAGGCTGACGAGCTAGTACCTGCTACCGAAGAGGAGCAGGAAGCGGTCCAAGAGTTGGATATTACTTAGGATCACTATTTCGACATAGTCGTTTCTATCGATTGTTTGAGAACCTCTGCGTTGAGTTCTCCAGCATGGAAGACCTTACCAGTTTCAATGTGATTGAATGTGATCTCTGCTGGACTGAACAGAAGTGGATCCACTTTGTAGAAGTCATTTCCCACACTCTTGAACAGATCATAGAATGGCTGACCATATTGCTCAGACGAAGATGATGGAACCTTCTCAATAATCTCTTGCAAGTCCTTATCATCGTCACGAATAAAGTAGAAAGTTCTTCCTCCGTAAAGAATACAATCGTTTGTCACACCCATTGCTCTAGCGTCTTTCTTTGCTACTGGGGCGACAGGAGCAACACCATAACCTGATCTGACCCTGTCAAGTTCAAATCCAATCTCATGGAGTTTGTGCATACCTACTTCAACAACCCGTGCTGAAACCTGAATTGAGCCTACAAGACATGCTGTAGGAGCAAGAATACAATACAGGTCAGAAGTTGATATGTTACATTTGTCTGCAATATACTGTGCGACATTTTCCGGCGGTGCTTCTCTCGTTTCAAGTAGAATCACACCCACTTTGGCATCATCTGCGTAGTCTAGATGCTTGTACAGTTTCTTCTCAACACGGGAAAGTGCCCTTGCTGGACCTGAACCCATAGCAAAGTAACCCTCTTCATTGATTACCCAACCCGCGTACTGTGAACCCATGCATGCAATCTTAGGATAATCTGAGCTTACAACAACAGCAGACAAATCCATGTCCCCGATGTGCATCTTAGTATGTCTGACTACACCGTGGCCTCCAAGACAAATCTCACTCACTAGTCTGCCGAGTTCCTCTGTTCCTTTTACCTCGATTCCTGCATCAATGACTGTTGCACCATTCTTCAATTCATTAACAGTACAATCCAAGTCATCTTTTTGATCCATTATCTCTTTTGTAATCTCAAATGCTCCTTCATTTACACTAATCTTCATGCTCTCTATCACCTCATAGTAGGTGCTGGTTCTTCAAAACTCGAATATATATCTCCTCTCCGGGACTTGCCTCAGAGAAGTCGCCCATATATTTCACCCATTTCTCAGAGAATGCGATATCCTCTGACAGGAAATCAGGTCTACGGTCTTTCAAGTAACGAAGATAGTAATTGATGAACTCTCTCTCAGAACTTCCACTGAATTTGTAGGTTGGGAATAGAGAAGTTAGTTTACCAAGGCAAATAATCATCCCTTTTGTTGCTTGTACGCCTACACGCTCATCCATATCGCCAATGACGATTATTGTACCGCCTAGCATACGTATAGCTGATTGCGATCCTACGTTTCCTTTTACAGCGATGAATCCTTTCCTCATATGCGCAGCCATTTCACGTCCAACATTCCCCGCAACATAGACACGACCTCCTTTCATGCCTTCAGCAGTCCCACGATAACCGGAGCAGAGATAGTCATCAGCATCTCCATCAATCTGGATGTTTCCTCCTTCCATCTCTGCAGCAGCCCAAGGTCCCACCGAACCTTTGACATGAATACGACCAGCTATCATCTCTGCTCCGAGATACATTCCTGTATCTCCTTCAACGATGATTCTGCCTCCATTCATCCCTTTTCCTATCATCTTCACACTCTTGAGGTCACCTTTGACCAAAATCTCGGTTTCATCAGCAGTAGGACCGCTCACACCACTGATATCAAAAAAATCTTCGAGTGTGAGGGTTTCATTTCCATGTTGAACAGAAATAGCCTTGATATCTTTCACACTCTTTCCAGCAAAATGAGTCGGTGTTATTGTATCTGCTTCAAGAGGAATGTTTGGAACCTTTCTAAGTGACAAAATCACGGTCATGAACCCAACCACCTTAGAATTTCTGTGAAGTTAATCCACCTGATAAAACCTTTTGCAGTAATTCTGCATGACGGAAAAAAGAAAAGGTGCCATTGTCTTGAATTTTTCATCAAGATGGTGGCGTGAAATGGAGATAAATGGAGTTCCAATCGAAGACACCTTTGCTGAAGCCTTTAGCATGCACATGAATCGTACCATAATTACAGCGTATAGCGAAGAATGGGCTCGGGTCACAGCTACAGAAACGACCGGGTTTGGCACCTCTGTAATTATGGCCCCTGCTGAAGCCGGGATTGAATACATCATGTCACCTGACGAAACTCCTGATGGACGTCCTGGTGTACGGGTTATCTTCGCGGTGGGATCAAAGAAAGCACTTGAACCACAGCTCCTGGCCAGACTTGGACAATGCGTATTGACAAGCCCGACTGCTTCCGCTTATGATGACACTCCCAAAGCCAAAGATCTCTATGAGATTGGCAAGAAAGTGGCGATGTTTGGTGATGGGTTCCAGACAAAGAAAGGACCAATAGATGGAAGGGTCCTTTGGTTCATTCCTAGAATGAGCGGAACTTGCGTAATGCAGAATATGTTTGGTCGCGTAAAAGGCGTAGCAGGAGGAAACATCATCTACTGCTGTAAGGATGTTGAAAGCGGAATGAATAGTGGAATGGCTGCTGTGAAAGCTATCGAAAAGATTGAAGGCGCATACACACCATTTCCTGGTGGTTTAGTGGGGTCCGGTTCTAAGCCCTCATCCAAGTACAAGGTGTTATTTGCATCTACAAATGAGAAGTTTTGTCCGACTCTACGCGCTCTGGTCCCTGACACTCTTGTTCCCAAAGGTAGTGAGTTTGTTCAAGAGATCGTCATCAACGGACTCACCGAGTCTGCTGTAGCAAATGCCATGAAAGCAGCAATTGAAGCAGTCTGCGAACATCCTGGTATAACAAAGATGACTGCCGGTAATTATGGAGGTAAACTTGGAGAATTTCAGATTCATCTCCATGACTTATTCAAGTAGTCAATCTTTTTTCGCACCACTTACTGATATCCTTCCAACCTCAATTGGTGTTTCCTCCATAGAGAGCTTTACTCGGCCCAAATAACTCGCCTCAGACCATCTTTAGAATCTTTGAGTTCCCGGGCTTGA
>JBHLRT010000342.1:0-3460 GCA_048882305.1 Candidatus Thorarchaeota archaeon | reverse complement strand
CACCTTTGAAATGCGGCTTCGTACTTTCACAACCAGCTATTGTAGAGCCTATTTTGATGATATTTGGTTGGTTAATGGCACAGTTCGGATTGGTGGCTCCATTTCAAACGGCAATTTTGAAACAAATGGCATTTGGCAGACGAGTCAGAATAGTGACCAGGCTTTGATTAGCAAGTCCACCACTCGACAAGAGGGAGATTATAGTCTCAACGCAACTACAACATCGAATGGAAACGTTAGTTATGCTCGATTTGACCTTTACGAGAACATTCGGGCATCCTCTCTAAATCCGGATCAGTTTAGTTTCAAATGGAGAATAGATGAATTAGTTTCACCTTCAACCCAGACCTATGCATACCTTAGGGTATCCTGCTCAAATGGTTCTGAGGATGGATATTTCTACCTCACATATGGTCTGTTCTATATCGGTGATTCTGTTCCTTACCAACTCTATGGTGGACAAGATCTTCGTGCGACAGGATTCAATGTGAAAAATCAATGGCATACTTTCGAAACGAGCTTTTGGAATGATGTAGTTTCAGTTAACACAACAGATCTCATCGTCATTGACGATATCGAAGTTCAGGTTTACTCAAGAGACGCAGGAGCTCGTATCACAATTCTATTCGATGATGTGTCTTTCATCACAGCGGCATTGTGCGATATGGGATACGAGGATCAACAGCAAGTAGGTGATGAAATATGGACTTGGAATCTAGGCGACCAACCTGCATCGAATTATACAGTAACAAGCAATGCTCACACAGGTACTAGAGCAGCTAGACTAGCACTAGAAAATGGAGAATATTTCGATGGTCAGCAGTATCCGGATCTCTATCAGATAAACGAGAAAACCGATTTGTGGTTAGACTTATTCTGGCGCATTGAAGATTGGTCTGGAGATGCGGATAATCTCCTATATATCGAAGTCTACTTGGATGAGCAATCACTTGCCTATATCTTAGCAAACAATTCAGCAGTTCCAACTGAAAATGGCTTTGATGAGTTCATCCTTGTGTCTGGACACAATACACAAGGTGTGTGGAACAATCTAATGAGAAATCTCTACGATGACTATGAATCAGCCTTTGGCGTTGCACCCAACGGTACTGTAGAGAGTATTATGCTCTATGGAGAAGCTGACCCAGTAGGGAACATTGAGGTGCTATTCGACGATGTCTATCTCTATAATGACCCTGCTCCAGAAATCTCTGAGATATTCTATACTCCAACTCTACCTGATACTGATGTAAATGTTTCAGCGCAGGTATACGATCCAAGTCTTGAGTCTGTGGTGCTTCATTATCGGATTAATGAAGGGGACTGGACCGAAATAGCTATGATTGACACTGGCAATAGTTTCAATGCTACAATTCCAGGACAAGTTGAAGGAACGGAAATTGATTTCTATATAGTGTCAACAGACTTGTTCGGACAGGTATCCCAAAGCACTCAGATTGGGTATACGGTAACCTCTGGGCAGGAACCACCGCCACAGAACTTGGTCCCCTTGATAGTGGGTGTTGTTGCGATAGTTGCGGCAGGCATAGTCATCTTGGTATATGTCTTTGTTCTCAAGCCCAAACAATCAGCATCCTAATGGTTGCAAGCCCAGTTTCTATACTGGGCTTTCTTTCTTTATTATACCCTGAGAATAAACAAATGACAAGTATAATATTCGGAAATTGTGAATGAATTCTAGCTATCAATCGAATTGATTCGTGAGTGAGTGAACACTCACAATGAAGGTGGAGAGGAAATGAAGATACGGGTCTTAGTAATTGATGATGACGAGGACCTGTTATTTCTCGCCGGGAAATTTCTAACTAGAGAAGATGAAAGAATTCAGCTTATTTCCGCGACAACCGATCAAGAAGCGCTACGACTTATTGAGGAAGAAAAGTTTGACGCGATTGTCTGTGATCATTTTCTTGGTCATGACAGTATGACTGGATTAGAATTACTCGAGTGGGTTCGAGAGTTCGATCCGAACATTCCTTTCATAATATTCACTGGGAGAAGTCAAGAAGCTGTAGCAATTAGAGCTTTGAATCTCGGTGCAGATTACTATCTCAAGAAAGGCACTGAAGAATTCAGGGAACTATTCTCACAGTTGGCTAATCGAATAGCAACAGAGGTTGAAGCAAGAAGACAGGATGAGGCTCTTGAAACTGCCTTGAAAGACCTTGAGAAGCGTGTTGAAGAAAGAACTGCAGAGTTAACGGAGGCCAATACACAGCTCACTAAAGAGATTACTGAGAAACAGAAGATAGAGGATTCATTACGACTCCAAAGAGACCTTGGAAATACACTCTGTAAGACAGAGAATCTAATTGACGCGCTTGATCGTATCTTGAAAGCTGCTGTACACTTGGAAGGTATCGATACTGGAGGTATATTTCTAGTCGATAACAAAACAGGACAACTTGATCTTTCAACAAGCCAAGGAATATCATCTCAATTTCTAAAGAGCATTCTTGGTAAGCAAAAGGTTCCTGAATTAGTAGAGCCGCTCTATGTTTCTCGAAATCAAATTGATGATTCTCTTAGGAAACTAAGTGATTATGAAGTTTTAACTGCTGTAGCCATAGTGCCAGTTATCTATGAAGGAGAAACTGTTGCTGTTCTTAGTCTTGGCTCACACACTCAAGATGAGATTCCCATGACAGATCGTTATACTCTAGAAGCCATAGCCATACAAGTTGGAGCATATATGGCAAGAGTGAAAGCTCAACAAGCCATCATCCAGTCCCAGTCGGAAATTATGAATATGTTTGACTCTTTTCAGGACATTTTCTTTGTGACGGATGAGAGCGGAAATGTTATTCATGCAAATAACACCGCGACTACGAGATTAAAAATAACCAAGAATAAAGGAGAAAGCAAAAGCATCCTAGACTTCTATGACAAGGAAAATCAACCTGAAATTGAGAAAATCATTCAGACTCTCAAGTCAGGCGATCTAGTCCGTTTGAATCATCCATTGATCAGGACGGACGGTGATAGAATTATAGCAAGCACTAGAATTACAAGAGGAAAATATTTGGGAGAAGAGGCTCTATTTCTAGTTAGCCGTGAGATCTAATCCGAATTCAATATTATTTATTTAATCCAATAATCATATATGGATTAGCGAAATTAACAAAATAGGAGCAAGGCTTAGCTCAGCTACACGCTTCAATAGAAAGGTGCAATACATGGGAGATGAAAACGGATTTCTCAAAGGTCCAATAACGCGACTTTTTGAGAAAGTAGCTAAATGGATAGGCCTATCCGCCAACGCAGGACCAGTTCTGGCAGCACTCTTCATGGAGAGTTACGAAACTGGAAATCGCATGAGTTCTGACGACATTTGCCACTCTACGGGATATTCACGTGCAAATGCAGGTTTAATAATATCGCAGCTAGAAGCACTAGGAGTAATTGAAGGAAGACGAGATTACGACCAGACAGGACGAGG
>JBHLRT010000341.1:0-3467 GCA_048882305.1 Candidatus Thorarchaeota archaeon | reverse complement strand
GAATACACAGGAATGGGTAGAGATGCCAACTTCTACAATGAATGGCCACAAAGAAGAGGGGCATACAAACGGATTGATTTCTACTGGAAACCTGAATCAGGAGCTTTCACGAGAAGACATGAAATCAATATCGCTGGTGTGAAGGACATTGATGATGATGTTCGAAACCAACCTATCCCCACTCGAGCAAAAGAGTACTTCAGTCATGCACATGCAGAAGAGTTTGATGGCAAGGTCCTTCATAGCAATATGACTGAAGACCAAGCTAAGAAATTAGCTCATCAGATTGCACATGACAGACAGACCAATCT
Organism: Candidatus Thorarchaeota archaeon; assembly: GCA_048882305.1. Taxonomy (GTDB): domain Archaea; phylum Asgardarchaeota; class Thorarchaeia; order Thorarchaeales; family Thorarchaeaceae; genus SMTZ1-45. The sequence continues at coordinate 3,156 of JBHLRT010000341.1, read as the reverse complement.
TGTTCTTCAAGAAGTGAGTAAAATCGAAACTCGGAATGACAAGATTGATGTCGGTGAAACATTTCTGATTCACGTCCCAGTTTGGGAACTTGAATACAGATATGGGAACAAGAAGTACAAGGCTTCCGTTTCAGCGGCTACTGGTTATGTGATTGAGAGCCAATATCCACGTTCAATGTCCTTCAGAGCTGGAGGCATTGGTGTGGGTCTAATTATGCTCCTTATTGGAGCAGGTCTTGTGATGCTAGCTCTGGGTGTGCTCAGTGATATAATAGGCATAGGACCATTCCTTCAAGGTGGCGGTTTGGTTTCAGGTGGCTTATTGGCTATCATTGGTCTAGTTCTAATGTATAAAGGAGCTTCTAGCAAAGAAGCTAAAGAGAGTGTGTAGGTCAAACCTACACCTTCCTTTTCTTTTTTATTTCATATCCTGTAATTGATGTTAGGTTTCAACCGTCTTGAACACTCCGCCGAAGTCATCTAGGAGTGTTTCTTCCTTCGTCCAAACACCGATTCCTGGAGTAAGTAGTGAATCGAGAACAGTGATTGCAGTTTCTTTAGTATCAAGAATTAATGGGTCTGTTTCGAGGGCAACACTTGTTCCTGTTCGAACCAACCATGGTCCTAGGACATTATTGGAATTGTTGCGTGCATAGTGGAAGATTGTCACATGTCCTGATTCACCCTTTTTGATCAAGTCCTCATAAGCTGCGAATCTTGCGTGGTCTGCAAAGACTGATGTTCTAGAATCTATGGTGACATTCTTAACTCCCTCAAGGCTCACATCACGTTGAAATCCTTGTTGAGTTCTCTCTATCCTAAAGTAATCTACTCTTGCTTCTCCTGGTTGAACAATAACTGTGAAGTTTTCACCATGAATCTCGGATTTACCAATTCTAAAGACTGATGAAAATGATTTATCGGTCAACTCAATTATTGCTCTACTGATATAGGCATCAATAACAGCTTTATACGCACCTCGTGTAGGGACGAATCTCCTACTATCCAATTTACCAAGTAATCCCACTGACATTAAACGAGTGACTTGGTCCAGAGAATAATCGTAATCCAACAATTTCCATGCAGCTTCAGAAGCTGGAATGTCTTGCTCCGTTATCCTTCTTGCTACCCTACTGATTTCAGGTTCAGACGCAATTTCCAGAGATTTCACACCTACAGGAGAACCTGCAGGTAGCTGCCCTCCTAACTGGTAGAGCCCCCTTGGGGGTAGGCTGGCTGTTTCGACCTCAATGGCTACTGGACTTACTGATAGAGCTATTGTCTGCAACGCTTCAACAAACTGAGACGGTTCCATTGTACGTGCATTAATTGGCACTGTGAATCGATACAATTGTCTCCTCATTGACTTGATAGCCTCTCTATCAAGTCCCATCCATGAATCAGAATGATCAAATATGGAGAGATGTTCAGATGGTTCAGTTGAAGCCAATATACTTGCCATCAGTATTGGATACTTTGCAGCCTCTACAGCTATACCCGGTGGACTAAATGCTGTTAGTTGACGACTTGATACAACTTGGTCAAGTTGCATTTGAGTCGTATGAACTTGGTCGAGTGCCATAGCCTTACCCCGTCTTTACTGTAGACCCAAAGTGTATGATTAGCCACTCTGCTAAGTTGATTCTCCATTAATCGTGTTCTATCAGGTGTATTCTTTGCGCCTTGAGAGAGGTGCCCGAAAGTAAGCGTAGCACGAAAGACATATAGTCTGAACATACAACACGAGCAAAAAACACAGTGAGCGAATTGAACGAAACCTCTGAACAAAATAACACCATTTCTCCAGAGGATTCAAGAATTCGCCAATGGTTGAGATTGCATCGAAAGAATGTGATACTCTTTTTTACAGCAATCATTGCTACGAGTTTGTCTTGCGTATACTACCTTTCAACAATGCTGTCTTATACCCACCCAGGATTCACACTGGACGATTCTTGGATTCATCTTCAATTTGCCCGGACAATCTATGAGGGTATTCCTTGGGAGTATTCACCGGGCTATCCAAGTACAGGTTCGACAAGCCCCCTGTGGTCTGTTATTTTGTCGATACTATTCTATTTCTCCTCAGAACCCGTTGGCTTGGCATGGGGCGTATACATTATTTCGATGGGTTTCTATATTGCTTCTTCATTTGCTGTCGGTTTGATTGTTAAAGAGTATACAGAGAGTATCTCATGGGGTATCCTAGCAATATTCGGATTTGTAATAATTCCTCGAAACACTTGGTTGATGTTATCCGGAATGGAAACTCCATTATTCGTATTTGTCCTGCTTCTTTCCATCATTGTACTTGATAGGACTGAAACGAAATACGACCTTGTTCTCGGAGTTCTAGTTGGAATCGCTTATCTTTCTCGACCTGAAGGGATTATTGTTGCCGCGGCAGTCCCCATCAGATTTCTCATATTGACCTACCAGCGGAAAATAAATTGGAAAAGGTTAGCGACTTTGTTCGCATCAGCGGCAATTGCTCTACTTGTTGCTCTCCCATGGATTCTCCATTGTCTCTCCGTGACAGGCTTACCGCTCCCTGACACCTTCTATGCGAAAGTCCACGCTCCTACAGAATACGAAATAAATGCATGGAACTTTTGGTGGACTATATTTGCTCGAGAACTGCCTTTTCTCCTCATAGGCGCATTTGTTGGAATTATTCTTTTCGTGAAAGGAAAACCCTTCCCCTGGGTCTTTCCCGTGTTACTTACGGTAATTTACAGATTAACTACTCCATATGCTTCGTTGATAAACAACAATCGGTATCTTCTCCCAGTCTTCGATCTCTTTTTTGTGGTTTCGGTAATTGTTGTTGCGTGGATTCTCGATATTGTTCTTGTAGGAATCTTCCGATTGATTGATTGCGAAGAGACAAAGATTCTGGCAGTGACAGTAGCATTTCTTGTCCTTTTAGTACCCCTTTTTGCTCCTTACATGTCTCAAGCCACTTACTATGGAAGAGCGGTAAAAACGGTCAATGATCTTCACGTAAACATTGGCTATTGGATAGATGAAAACACTCCTGAAGATTCAGTTTTTGCGACTCATGATGCTGGCGCAGTTAGGTTCATCTCAAATAGAACCATGATCGATTTAGCTGGTCTGGTTAGTCCTGACATCATTCATGGGAACATGACTGCT
>JBHLRT010000340.1:0-3474 GCA_048882305.1 Candidatus Thorarchaeota archaeon | reverse complement strand
GGATTATAGAAGTAGTTCGATGAGTCATGGAACTATCCAAAGGTCATAGAGTCAATACCAAGTTTCTTTACGATTTCCTTGTATCGATTCCGGACTGTCACTTCCGTGACTCGCGCAACCTCAGCAATCTCTCGTTGAGTCCTTCTTTCATCGAGCATGATTGAAGCAACATAGATTGCGGCAGCAGCAAGACCTAACGGGTCTCGACCTATTGTCAGTCCGATGTTCCTACTTTGTTGAAGAATTTCCACAGTTCGCAGTTGTACAGGACTTGATAGGGACAACTGAGAAGCGAAACGAGAGATATAATCGATTGGATTGCTAAGAGGGATTTTAATAGCTAGACTCCGGAGAAGTAATCTATAGCATTGTCCGAGCTTCTTTTTGTCAACTCGTGATGCATCTGCAACCTCATCTAAAGGACGTGGCTTCTGTCTGATTCTACATGCTGCGTATAAAGTCGCAGCAACCATGGCTTCTATCGACCTTCCTCGCACTAGCTTTTGAATGATTGATTTGCGATAAAGTAGTGCGGCTAACTCACGAATTGGACCCGGAATTCCTAGCTGAGATGACAGACGCTCTAACTCCGACATAGCTTGCGCTAGATTTCTGTCCATCGAACTATGAACTCGAGACCGTATTTGCCATTTTCTAAGTCTGTATATCTCAGATCTTCTGTTAGGACTAAGTTTCTTTCCGGATGTGTCTCGGTCTCTCCAATCAATCACGGTTGAGAGACCTTTGTCATGGACCGTATATCTTATTGGTGCACCAACTCTACTGCGAGCATCACTCTCTTCCGAACTAAAGGCTCGCCATTCTGCACCGGTGTCAATCCTATGGTCTGAGAGAACAAGACCACATCCACCACATACCCGTTCTCCCCGGGTAACATCCTCAACAACAGACGAAGATCCACATTCAGAGCAAACTATTATCTCAGTGCTAATTTCTGAAACAGCTTCCTTTCTGTCACTCGCTTCGCGCGTCCGGTCCAATGCCTCTCCTCCACATTAGCTGAGACCAAGGAAAAACTGCCAGTGTTCACTGTTTGATTATTGTTTTGAAGACAGTCTCCCGGTAACCCACAGAAAATCATTTGGGAAAATTTTCTTTTAATTGTTCTGAATTACATAATTAAGTTTTCAAGACCTTACGGGGATTGTTTGCACATGCACGATAGATGATTCTAAGTGGTCTTCTCATGACCGCGTTCTGTAACAATGATTGTGTGTTCATGTTGAGCGACGAATTCTCCTTTCTCTTCAGCAAGGATATTATGACCAAATAGAGCACCATTCTTCTCGAGTTCTCTAATCGCCATCTCCAGTGAGGCTGAAGACATACGCTCAGCAATCCAACGTTTAGCAAACGGAAATTCTTTGTACTCTTTTCTAGCAATTCCAAGAAACTGCTTCGTTCCTTTGAAACGGACTGGAACCCGCACTGGAAGAAGCTGATAGATCAAAGGTCGTGGCAAATCAGTAATATTCCCGGATCCCGTACTAGCGAAGGTCTCTATTGCATAAGCTTCGCCTTCTTCTACAATAACCTCCGATTTCCCAGATACACAAGGTACTTGCTTTTCAGCGTGAAGTTCGTACTCCTGCAACTGATGCCCAGAGAGTTGTTTTATGGGTTCGAATCCTGCGGACTGAATTGTGTCTTCAATAAGTGCCCCAATTGTATTGAGCTTAGCACCCGGGCGCATCATTTGAATGGCAACATTTGTAGCATCGACTGCCGCTTTCACTAGTGCTTCGTGATCAGGATTAAGAGCTATAGTGAACGCTGTGTCAGCGATGCATCCATCTACATGGGAACCAACATCCACAGTGACAAGGTCTCCATCTTCAATGACCGTTTCATCATTAAGTGGAGATGTGTAGTGAGCCGCAACATTGTTCAATGCGACATTGCATGGAAATGAAGTACCCGACGAGTTTTCACGGATGTAGTTTTCAGTAGCATTGATGATATCAATGACTTTTGTCCCAGGTTTCACCATCGGTCGTGCAATATCTAGAGCTTCTCTAGCAACAACGCCTGCACGTCGCCATTTATCCCAGGTGTCTTCTGACTCATCTTCTCCTTTTTTATCAACGGGTTTATCATCTGCCATGATGTCACCAACTAAATAGCTCCTACAATGTATGCAAGATAAAAGTGACGATGTATCGTTATAGCTTGCGTTGAGTCAATGACATAAGTCTTCATGAATTGAAACACACTGGGAGGTTTTGCTTATCACTAAGGAAGCGGAAGCATAACTATCAAGAGTGACGCTTGTCCATTAACGCTCAGAAACCCAAATGATATCATCTTGAATTACAATATCGTTCAATCCAGCAGGTTGAGACCTTTCAATCTGTTGAGGACCACCTCGAGGATCTGAGAATCGGAAATACAGATTGCTTATCTCAAGTTCTTGTGTTTTGAATCCTTTAGCCAAACGAAAACCGCTTTGACTCATCGTCACTAGTGGTGACCAAAGATGATTGTATGCCGCTTCAAGAACAGTTGTACCGAGAGGCATGGTTCGTCTTGACATGTCTCTCTCACCACCAACAGAAATGAGAAACACAAAAGACACCTTTTCTCTTCCATATTTTTCTTCAAGCTTGATTCTTTTATCAATTTCAGAAATTAGATTCTTTGAATTGGTCGTGTTTGGAACCATCTTCATGTAATCTATGAGCTGTTCTCTAGCATTTTCCAATTCGTTAGCTTTGCATAAAGCTCTGATGTATGTCCACTGAATATCATGATCATCAGAATCAATGGTCATCGCTTTTTCTAACGAGGACTTCGCCATAGGAAAGCCATGATGAATAAGCCAGCATTTTGCCTCCATCTTTAATGCAGTAGGATTTTCTGGATTCTCATCTAGAAATGGTGTGACTGCGTACCTTTGTGCAAACTGATCTCGTCCCAAGAGCAACAGCTCAAGAGCGATTTCACGCCTCATATCGATTGAGTTTCCACTCAGACTCTTCTCGCATAATTCAGCTTCTTGATTTTGGTTTTTTGATTTGTAGAGTTCCCTCAAAGAATTCCACATGTCCTCATTCGCAGGATCATTAGCCACTCCACGTCTGAATGCATTCAATGCTTTCTTCGGTTCGTATATTTCTAGATAGGTGTCCCCAAGACGTTTCCAGTCACTCCCTGATGAACTGTTTAGCTCGAGGTACTTCTCAAGATATCTGCAGGAAACTGATTTCCTATCAAGTGTAAAGGCAGCATTAATCAAATGCTCAAGAGTTTCAACAAGTATTGCCCTCTGCTCATCATCAAAATGTTCTGAAACCTGATCATTAAAGAAAAGATACTCACTATTTCCGGACGATTCTTTTAACATGTTTATTATGAGAAAGTATGATTCCGTAAGAATCTCATAACCCTGCTGCACATCTCCTGCAGTTATTTTCTCTATTCCACTCGCAGTCTTATCTTTTGGATCATCTTCCA
>JBHLRT010000339.1:0-3477 GCA_048882305.1 Candidatus Thorarchaeota archaeon | reverse complement strand
CCATTTTCGAGGGAGTGTTTCAGTACAGAGGAATGATCATCACAGAAGTGCATGTAAGTTGAATCTTGCACAAACAAAGTTCCGTTATCCTCGCAGATTTCAGAGAATGATCGAATTTCTGATTCAGTATATACACACCCTAGTGGATTATTGGGGTCAACAAGATAGAACATCTTTGTCCTTGAATTCAGCTTTTCCTTCAATTGTTCTGCTGTCATCTTATAGTGCTGGTCTGGATTGTAAACAGGAATGCTGACAACTTTGGCACCTGCGTGTCTAGCAAAATTAATCGTAATGAAATATCCCGGATCTGTTGTGAGAAACTCATCACCTTCCTGTAGGAGTGTGTGAGTCATCTGGTAGAGTCCCATAGTTGCTCCGTCAACCACCCATGTTGTAGCATCAGGAACTCCAAGGTCTTCAGCGATTGCACTCCTGAGTTCTTCTACACCCATCGGAGGGGCATACATGTGATACTCCTCGTCATCGATGGACTTTTTCATTGCTTCTTTTATTGCATCATAGTTTGGGAAGTGATTGGTGTTCTGTCCCATCCAAGCAAGATTCTTGTTATCGAATAGTTTCTGGAAGAACTTGGTCTTTTGTTCAAACATTGGTTCCATTGTGAGTTGTCACATCCGGTTGATTTGCCCTCGAAAGCTGGAATATATTGATTCAAGGGACTTGTTTTTTGGATGGAATCAACAGAGTTATATCGTTTTTTGTATGTCATCTGAAATAATTCCAGAGAGGTGGTCAATTGCACTTAGTTGTAGATCCTGGAAAGTGTACAGGATGCCGAAAGTGTGAGCTCGCTTGCTCATTTGAGAAGGAAGGCGAATTCAATCCGGCTCGTTCTAGAATTTGGATAGAGGAGATTGGATTTCCTGGGATTCCTGTTCCTCTCATATGTCATCAGTGCGCAAATGCACCTTGCGCTGAGGCATGTCCTGAAGATGCCATCAACCTCAATGATGTTACAGGAGCCTACGTGGTTGATATTGACGCCTGTACTGGATGTGGCTCTTGTGTAGAAGCTTGTCCTTGGGGTGCCATAGTATTAGATTCTGATACCGATCTTGCCTTCAAATGTGACCTGTGCGGTGGATCCCCAAAATGTATTGAATCTTGTAACTATGGTGTGATTTCTTTATCAGCAGAACAAGGAGCACCAGACACAGCACCAGAGAAACGTCGACAAGTAATTGCAGAAAGAATTGCTGAAGATTGGAAGAAAGCAGTACTCCACAAGGAGTAGTAAAGATGTCAGTTGTAGTTGAGCTTTTTGGGATCCTTGCACGAGACGCAGGCACTAAGGAAGTTGTAGTCCAGATAGATGAGTCCATCTCTGTTGAACAGCTTCTCAAGGAATTGACCAAACAGCTTGGTGACAAATTCACAAACAAGCTCGTGGACAAATCGACAAAGGAGTTTGTACCTCTACTATTGATGATTAATGGCAAAGATGCTCCATGGAAGGAAACCAAGACAAGGTCTCTGGTTAATGGTGATAGAGTCACCATCCTTCCCCCTATCGCCGGAGGATGATGCAATGACAAAATATGGTGGTTACGCCGGAAAGATTCTGTATGTTAATTTGACTGAAGAGAAGATATCGACCACGGACGTCACTGATGATTTCGCAAGGATGTACATTGGCGGAAATGGTTTTGCAGCGCGAATTCTCTATGATGAGATGGAACCTGGTATCGATCCTCTAGGTCCCGATAATACCTATTGCATAATGGCTGGTCCGGCTGCAGGAACTCTTCTTCCATGTGCAGGAAGAGTGAATGTGTTTACAAAATCGCCTCTAACTGGATATTTCTTTGATAGTTCAGCTGGTGGAAACTTCGGCCCAGAACTCAAGTATGCCGGTTATGATGGCATAGTGGTTAAGGGAAAAGCAAATCGTCCGGTTTACATTTGGATAAAAGATACGAAAGTTGAGATTCGAGACGCGTCCCACCTTTGGGGAAAGAAGGTTAGTGATTTACAAAGCGCACTTGTTGAGGAACTAGGCGACACCCGTATTCAGGTAGCATCAATTGGTCCTGCTGGAGAAAAACTTACCAGAATAACTGGGACCATGTTTGGAGTAAACGCAGCAGGTCGAGGTGGATCTGGCGCTGTGATGGGATCAAAGAACCTGAAGGCCATTGTTGTTCGCGGGACTGGTTCCATCAAGGTTGCCTCTCCGAAAGATTTCATGGATTACGTTGCATTACTGAATGAGAAGATTAGTGCAGCCCCTGGCTCAAGTGAGATTCTCCCCAAGTATGGTACACTAGCAACAACCATCTCAAATAACAAACATGGAGTTCTACCAACTCAGAACTGGCAACATGAGCATTATGACGACGCTGAGAAGCTCGGTGGGGACTATATGGTGGACCATCTCCATGCTAGAGATAAGGCGTGTCATGCATGTCCAATAGCTTGTTCAAAATATACCTATGTTAGGTCAGGTCCATATGCTGGAACTTTCGCAAAAGGTCCTGAATATCAAACAGTCTATGGTTTGGGGACTTGTTGTTCCAATAGTTCTATGGAGTCTGTGATAAAAGCCAGTGAGCTTTGTAATGAATATGGTCTAGATACTATATCCACTGGAGTGACAATTGCTTTTGCCTTAGAATGCTTTGAGAAGGGAATTCTCACAACAAAGGATACGGACGGAATAGAACTGAATTGGGGCGATGATGAAGTAATCGTCAAACTAGTAGAAATGATTGGTGAACGAAAAGGCTTGGGCGATATCCTTGCGGAAGGAACCCGTTTGGCCAGTCAGAAGATTGACAAAGACTCAGCTAAATTTGCGGTTCAGAATCGCGGATGTGAGATTGCAGGTCATTCAGCCAGAGGAAATAAGGGATTTGCACTTGGTTACGCCACCGGTACACGAGGAGGTAGCCACCATGATGGGCGAGCATCCCTCGAACGACTTGGCACAGTAGACCGTAGAACAATCGAAGGCAAGGCTGAGTACCAAGCTCGTATCAATCACTTGATGGCCTTCACTGACTCCCTAATAGCGTGTCACATGCTAGAAGGTATCTTCTCTCCCTATGATGTCGATGATTTGGCGGTTGGTTACCTCAATGCTGCTACCGGAATGGGTCTCTCTTTGGAAGAAGGTCAACTTGCAGCTGAGCGAATTTGGAACTTGGAACGGGCGTTCAATGTCCGAGAAGGTCAGAGGAGAAAGGATGACTGGTTACCAGAACGTTTCGTTAAGGAAGCGGTCCCTGATGGACCATCCGAAGGGATGATGATACATCCAGATGAGCTGAATCGTATGCTCGACGAGTATTACGAGTTCAGGGGCTGGGATAAAGAAACCGGTATTCCAACTAAGGATCGCTTGAAGAAACTAGGTCTCGATAGCATTGCGAATGATATTGGTGTCTAGGCTATTCGGAAAAGCGGATGTTTAACATCAAATTTCCCAGTCTGTTCAAAGCTCAATTGTCCTAG
>JBHLRT010000338.1:0-3482 GCA_048882305.1 Candidatus Thorarchaeota archaeon | reverse complement strand
ACATATTGATGTGTTATCAATATCAAACCTGGGAGATAACTCCAGATAATCAATATTACAAGCAGTACAATCGCAGCAACTCCTGATTCAAGCTTACGCATCTCAGTGAAAGCAATTGATTCGGTAGTGAGAAGTGAGAGTGTAAATAGGATAATTGAAGACAAAAAGAAGCTCGCATACCCATTTGAAATACCAAAGATGCCAGTACTGAGTATGTCGTATGGAGTTACATTTAGAAATGAAATCAAGAAATCAATCGGCTCTGTGAATGATGGTGTCCATATCACACCTGAGAAAAAGAACGAAACAACAAAAACTAACTCACTCAATTTGATACTATCATATTTGCGGAACATAGCATACGCGAGGGGTAGCATCAAAAGCAAGGTAGGAGGAAATGAAATCAGTTCTGCAATACCTAAAATTGGTACAAAGAGTAGATAAGACAAAATACCGATTAAGCTGAAGTTACCAAAATCCGTGAAGATAAGAATGAAACAGAAAGAATAAAGTACCACCAATAGAGGACCAAGCCATTGCTTCATCCATTGTGCTCCCAATCCAAACCCTCAACAACTTATCTGATAATAACGACATAACTCTAATTCTAGAACAAGATTACGATTCCAGTAATCAAAGGTCAACACTTAAAACTGGGTCTTATCGGCCTGAGGATTGATTTCCATAATGGCCTGAGGATTGATTGAATGAAACGGATATTGGTGACAGGTAGCTATGGGCAAATTGGGACAGAACTTATCGGTACCCTAAGGAAGAAGTATGGGGGAGAGAATGTTGTTGCTACCGGTAGGAAAAAACCACCTGAAATTCTCAAGAAAGATGGACCATACCTTCAGCTGGATGTTCTTGATACAAACCAACTACATGCCATGCTTGTCGACCATGACATTAACATAGTAATTCATAATGCATCGCTACTCTCAGGCACTGGAGAGAAAAATCCACAGTTAGCTTACAGAACCAATATTGAAGGAGCTTACAATGTCCTTGAAGCAGTCAGAATTCTCAACCTTGATCAGGTGATGATACCAAGTTCCATTGCTGCATTTGGACCAAGTACACCAAGAGAGAATACTTCAAACGACGTAATCATGAGACCCACAACAGCATACGGGGTCTCTAAAGTCTTCATCGAGCTTTGGGGGGAGTATTATGTTAAACGATATGGCATTGACTTCCGCTCACTTCGTTATCCTGGCATTATTAGTGCTGAGGCACTCCCAGGCGGAGGGACTACAGACTATGCAGTTGAGATATTTTATGAGGCTCTCAAGAACAAGAGGTATACATCGTTTCTGGACAAAGGAACATACCTTCCTATGATGTTTATGAACGATTGTCTGAAGTGCACCATTGATCTTATTGAAGCAGATGTCAACAAACTGAAACACAGGAGCTTCAATATAACAGCGATGAGCTTTGCTCCTGAAGAGATTGCTGCTGAGATCAAGAAACACATCCCAGAATTCGAAATAACCTATGAGCCTGACTTCAGACAGCAGATTGCAGAGTCATGGCCAGCATCACTAGATGACAGCGCAGCTCGTGAGGAGTGGGGTTGGAAACCTGACTATGATCTAGCAGCCATGGTTAAGGTGATGCTTGACAAGCTCTCAAAGAAACTTGGAATTGACTACTAACCAAGTTAGTGAACTCCGACTGAATTCACCTATTGGCCTTTATCCTCTTATTTTCTTTCTTTGCTTTGAGGGTAAATTCTTGAAAGATTAATTGAGGAACCCAATTAATGATTCTTTATTCTCTCCTGGGTTTTCGAATTAGGATTAACAAAATTCCAACACAGACTGCTGCAATTCCTATCATAACAGGGAAAATGAGACCAACAGGCGTTGTATCAGTAGTCGTGGGATATGGCCCATATCTTCTTGGGAAGTGGTCTATAGATTGTGCCCATCCAGGTATTGAATAGAATCCATCACCAATATAATCATCATAGATATTTCCGAATGCACTTCCGTCATCCCACATAGAATCAGAACCATCATCGACACCAATGAAATCATTAGAGTAAAACGTGTTGTTTACGAACAAGTTGTTTGGAGCTTGGTATTGCACAATAATGGCACGTCTATTGAAGGAAAACATGTTATCAATTATCAAAGAGTTTCTTGCATCTTCACGGAGATACAGTCCATTGAAGCAATTTGAGATTGTGCAGTTTGTGATTGAGGTAAACCAAGAATTGTCTACAACAATCCCTGTGTGTGGAGTTGTTATTGATACATTTTCGACTATGCAGGAGGTTGAAAACACAATCATCAATCCAACATCAGATGATGTCAGATTACCATTCTGAATGGTAGTACTGTCACAACCAATCAGATAGATTTGAGCAAAATCATCAGGCTTGTAAAATCCCGAATTATCTTCCTTTAGAAAGAGGATTGGTTTTTCATCAATGAAATTCGATACTAATACGTGGTCATAATGAGGATAACTGGGTCCTGAAAAATACATGCCACAGTTTGTGAAGTTGTTCCATTCGATTGTTAGGTAGTCTGAATAACGAGTTGATAAACCACCATTTGTGAAGAAATTATTGATTATTGTGCTATTATCCGAAAAATCAAGTCTTAATCCCCGAGTTGTGCAATTGATGAATGTATTACTAGAAAACAAGCTAAATGGGGTAAAATCAGCGAATACACCATATCTTGAACACTGAAAATAGTTATTGCGTAAAATTAATTGTGAGTTGTAACTTTCTAATCCGATTTCTCCACCAACAATAGAACTATTTGAAAGAGAGCATCGAGGTACTCCTTCCAAGTATATTCCAGTACCATAGAGGGCAGGTTTGAACGTGACATTCTCAATATTCGCAGAAGGTGAACCTTTGATTTGTAGACAAGTTTCAGCTCCTACTATTGTGCATTGAGAAATGTTCGCATCCATGCTAGAATCAATTCGTATTCCCAAATACCATGTGCTGATTATTGTACAATTCCAAATTTCATAATAGACATTGGTTTCGTATATTAGAATCCCATAGGTGTTGGCAGTGATGATATAAAGTGAGTGAATGAGATACGGTTCTTCTACTGTTCCACTACCATTTAATCCTGCAAGAATGAAGTCGTTATTTGACATTATTATCAATGGATCATCAGTGCTTTGTGAAAGAGCTGAACGAAAATCATCTAAGAGTAGAAGGTTTGACCCATGTCCATAATCCAGTCCATTTTGCATACTGAGAAGAACTACCAATAAAAATGCAAACCCTAATTCCCGCCTCAAATGGAATCTGCCTCAGTTAGTCATTCGTTTAGCAACTCATAAGATTTTAGGTGCAAAAAGGAGATCAATTCAAGAAGGTCCGAAAATTCCGTCATCTTTATGTCGCCAAATACTAGTTGACAAATCATCTAAACGGTGGTCTTCATGGAGAGAGAGCCGCTCTACTACACTATACTTATCCTAACCATACTGATAGGATCGTC
>JBHLRT010000337.1:0-3491 GCA_048882305.1 Candidatus Thorarchaeota archaeon | reverse complement strand
CAATGAATGAGTCAAATGAGCTTGATGGTATGGCCATTTTAAATAAAGATTAATCAACACATTGCACTTCTTTTGTTTCGATGTTGATTCTCTTCCTCGCATTTAATGGACTCATCCTTCTGGTATTGGCCATTCTGATAGGTGGAACATATTACCAATCAGAGAGGCTACCTAAGAACACTCCCTCGAACTATCTCAAACGACAGACTCTGATCAAAGAGAACACAGGTATAGCTGTTTTGATTGGAGATAGCATTACTCATGGGAGAATTGGGATGAATTATGTTGAGATGGTTGAAAGAAACTTCAATGAAGGACAGTTTGAGTTCATCAATGCAGGGATTAACTCAGAACTGGCATGGAACTGCTTGCAGAGAGTTGATGAAGTCATTCAATGTAAACCAGACATTGTCACAGTCCTTGTTGGTACAAATGATGCAAACGCTTCCATGTCTGAGAAGCAAATGAAAGATTACATCAAGAGGATGAAACTACCGAGACCCCCTGACATAGATTGGTATAGAGAGTCCCTACGTTCTCTTGTGATTAAAATCAGGACTGAAACTAACGCAAGAATAGCACTACTCTCAATCCCAACTATAGGAGAGGATTCCAGTCATCCAGCGTTCCAACGAAGCTCTGATTTTGGCAGGATAGTGAATGAGGTGGCAGAAGAAACGGGTGTTACCTATCTACCCCTTCATGAAAAAATGGTTGAATATTTGCAGGATGGTTCAGCTGAGCCATCCTACCCGTATGAAAAGTATCTCATTGGCATTATCAAAGGCATAATGTATCACTACCTCTTGAGAAAAAGCTGGGATGAGATTGCTAGTAGTTCTGGTTTCTCACTGCATGTAGACTATCTGCATCTGAACACTGCGGGTGCACAAATTGTTGCAGACATGATCACTGAGTTCATCCAGTCTACTCTGACGCGAACTTAAGCACAGATCCAGCGCCTACATTCTTGAAAGATTTTTCAAATGCATTCATCAAGGCTGCTCGACCACGGAGTCCTGTACAGTGACAGGCTGCTATTGTTGCAAGAGGATAATTATCAAGATACTCAATGGTCTTTGAGAGTCTCTCCTTGGATGCATCGTGGAGATGAAGTCCTCCCACAATGCCCGTGATAGTTGATGACGCACTCAGACTAGCTGAGTGGTCCATAGTGTTCACGATTCCAGAATGGCAGCAGCCTGTGAGAAGTATGACCGAGTCGTCTTTTAGATGAAATATGACTGAGAGATCATCAGAGATTTTGTCAGGGACCTCCTGCTCATTCTGATTTGTGACAATCTTCTGGAGAACACCTGTCAATGTTTCAAAGGTATTCGTCCGAGGCACCACTCCTGTAGTCATTATCCCATCTGCTATTTTGTATGGGTCTCTTGTAGCAATTACCTCAGTTTTCGAACCAAGCTCTGACTCCTGATAGTATGGGTGTATTCCAATCTCATGTCGTTTACCATCATCAGATGTGAAGATTTTGTGATAAAGGGCAGAAGGGTGACATAAAACTGGGACAGGTTTTCCAATAATATCGATGACTTTGAGTACTCCAGCAACGTGATCCCAATGACCATGACTAAGCACAATCATTTCAATCGCTGTCAAATCAAGATCAAATCGCTCCTTCATTATTCCTGCATTATGTTCCAATGTTGGTGTTCCCCCGGCTGTATCAAAGAGAAACTGGAACGTACTTGAGTCATCATATCTTGCCACCACTAGCGCAGCAAATCCAGCCTCACCAATGACGTCTTTAATCTGGACATTGCCATCAGAGAGAATGTGAATCTCAACTTCCTCTATTGCCCTTGACACCTTGATGCACCTCAATATCTGAGAGCGATAAGCCATGATAAAACTCTTCGGAACTTAATGGCAACTTGACTTTCAGCGTTTAAGACCTAGAAGGAATGCAGGAGTCGTTTTTTGATACTCAACATAAACCTCACCAAATCGCTTCACTAGATCTTTCTCTTCATAGTAAATGTGGATGGGTGTGAAAGTGAAGATGAAAATCAGCATCCAGACTGTTAGAAAGAGCGAGTTTGTAAACAATGCAACAACAACATAGAGGGGCATCTCACCAAGAGCACCGGGATGTCTAATCTTCTTGTAGATACCTCCGTGGAGCTCGATTCCTTTTTGAGGCGCATTCATTTCCTTTCCTGCATCTCGCATTGCTATTCCTAGTATGATAAAACAGGGTATAGCGATGACCAAGCCAATAATGATTCCAAAGAAGGGATCTGGACTAATAATCCAAGCTAATTCATTGACAGGAAACCAAATCCATAAGATTGTATTCAATATCATCAGTCCCGCAAACACAAAGGAGATGCTTCGAAGTCGGGCACACTCTTCCCAAGCTTGTTCCCCGCTCTTTTCTTCTCTAGTCACTGGCATTACACTAAGTGTTGTCAGGTAAGCAAACAAAAACGCACTCACATGGAGAGAGATAAGATTCAGCCATGTTAGAACCAAAGAATCAACCCCAACATACAATCTTTTAGCTTCTTCTTATTTCTTATTTCAAACAACGCCGCTTCCGAAGCGGTTTTTTACTTACATACACTATTGTTAATCATGAATAAATCAGAAGAAGAATGGAAATTGGAGCTTAGTCCTGAGCAGTTCAAGGTTCTCAGGCAGTGTGGAACAGAAGCTCCATTCACTGGGAAATATGTAAATCACAAAGGAAAAGGAATCTATGTCTGTGCAGGCTGTGGTAACGAACTCTTCAGCTCAGGGACAAAATACGAATCTGGTAGTGGATGGCCCAGCTTTTGGGACCAACTCTCCGAGGAGAGTGTTGAGAGAAGAGAAGACAACAGTCATGGAATGAGTAGGATTGAGGTTGTCTGTAAAAAGTGTGGAGGCCATCTAGGACATGTGTTTGATGATGGACCGAATCCTACTGGTCTGAGATATTGTATAAACTCACTTGCATTGGGTTTCAAACCGGAACCAGAAGATAGTACATAGTCATCAACATTTTTGAGTGGGATAATATCTGGCCACCACGCTTGTGGATGATATGTCGCACTGGGAAAAAGAAAAGGCAATAGTGGCTAGTACTTCCGCACCAATAACTAAGACTCAGTTAGTAACAGACTTCAGAAAATTAGGCGTGTACCAGGGTGACACAATTTCTGTACATAGCTCGATGAGTAAGATCGGATGGGTCGTTGGAGGGCAACTCACAGTAATTGAAGCTCTAATGGAAGCAGTGACTGAGAAGGGTACACTCGTCATGCAAGCACATTCGACTGGAAACACAGACCCAAGAAACTGGAACTATCCTCCTGTACCTGAAGACTGGTGGGATACCATTAGAGAGGAGATGCCACCATTCCGTCCGGAGATCACACCTCTGAGGAATCTTGGAAGAATCCCTGAACTCTTTCGAATAATGCCAGGTGTTCTTCGCAGCAACCACCCACAGGTCTCGTGCACTGCATGGGGATTTCATGCCAGAG
>JBHLRT010000336.1:0-3494 GCA_048882305.1 Candidatus Thorarchaeota archaeon | reverse complement strand
GAGGTCTCTTCGGTGATTTCAGGAGCTGATGTTTATCCACCGAACATGAAGAATGAGCTAAAGGTAAGAGGTTGGACAGATTTTGATGGATGGACTGTAAATAGACTCAATTTTGGACAGAGACTCTTGAGAGAGGCAATAGATGCTGGAGCTCAATTTCTTCCCAATATTCATGTAGGTAATCCGAAGTTGACTGGCGAGCAAGTCACAGGTGTCGAATATAAAGACTTGAAGTCAGGAGAAGAGGTTGTTGTAAAATCAAAGATTGTAGTGGATGCAAGTGGTTTTGCCTCAGTTATAAGGAACAAACTGGAGAGCAGCTTGGTTGAGAAAGATATCGCCAAAGAGGACATCGCTCTTTGCTATAGAGAAATACTCACTCTCAAGATGCCCCTTGCTGAACCAGAGGTTGCACGAGTTCTTCTCGGTGGAGAGGTCGCACCTAATGGGTACGCCTGGATTTTTCCCAAAGGAGTTCAAGAGATTAACGCTGGTGTGGGGATAACCGGTGGAGAGGGCAAAGGTTCACCAAAATCACACTTCTTGAAATTCAAGAAAGATTACCCACTTCTCTTTGGTTCAACTTTGCTTGACGGTAAAGGAGGCGCAGTTCCAGTCCGGAGACCCATCAAGAGTCTCGTTGGTGATGGTGTGGCTTTTGTAGGCGATGCTGCTCTGCAAGTTAATCCAATTCATGGAGGAGGAATCGGCGCAGGGATGCGCGCAGGCATTATTCTGGGAGAGGTTGTAAGAGAATCGATAGCAAGAAGGAATCTATCAGCCACAGGCCTTTGGTCATACAACACAAGATACTTCCAGAATTTTGGTTTTAAGTTAGCCTCGCTCGAAATATTCAGGCGACTTCTTCAATCAGTATCAGACGAAGACATGAATTATGGATTTGAAAGAAGACTGCTTGAAGCAGACGATCTTATGGCTGCAAATAGAGGTGACGGGATATCTCTCAGTGTAGCGGATAAGATGAGAAGGGTTAGAAGAGGAGCAGGAAGGATTTCACTTCTCAGGAAATTGCAGAAAGCATCCAGTCTGATGAAAAAGATGAACAAGGCATTCATCAATTACCCAAGCAATCCAGATGGTCTTGAAATTTGGGAAAAATCAGTATTAGGAATTGTAGAGTCAGCACACTTTGAATAAAGAGAAGAGATGGTCTCTCAGAGACCACCTTTCGATAAGGGTTATTGATCAGACGTCACGAATTCCTTCCTTCATTACAGTGAAAACAGCTTCACCTTCAGGGAGATTTGGTGAGTCAACGAGGCGACAGATTCTGCGCTCGCCTTTTGACTTTCTCAAATAGCAACGAGTCTGTGGCACATGTGCTAGGACGTGTCCACCTACAGGAGCTGTGGGATCACCAAAGAATGCATCTGGTCGAGACATTACCTGATTGGTGATGTAGACAGCCATATTGTTAATCTCAGCACCTCTCTGGAGATGATGAAGGTGTTTGTTCAATTTCTGTTGTCTGGCAGCAAGTGTACCTCTGCCAGTGTATTCGGCTCTGAAGTGGCTTGTGACTGAGTCCACAATCAGTAGTTTGGCATTTTGCTCAGTAGCCATTTCCATAGCTTGATCGCATAATAGAATCTGGTGATCAGAATTGTATGCACGTGCCCACACTACATTCTTCAAAACCTTTGATGTATCCATGCCAAAGGCTTCAGCCATGTCAACTAGACGCTCTGGTCTGAATGTTCCTTCTGTATCGACATAGATTGCTTTTGCACTCAGCCCACCTTCTTCAGGAGACCGTTGTATATTCACTGCTAGTTGATGTGCAATCTGAGTTTTTCCTGATCTGAAAGAACCATACATTTCTGTGATAGATTGTGTTTCCAGTCCACCACCGAATAACTCATCCAAAGCCTTTGATCCTGTCGAAATACGACCAGCAGTCCTACGTCGCTCTAATAGAATGTCAGCGGTTTCAAAACCGATATCCAGCATCTCTCGAGCAGCTTTGATGATCTTAGTTGCAGTTGTTTCGCCAATAGAACCAGCTGCGGCAAGTTCGCCAGGTGATGCAACAGCAATTGCTTCAACATTCTTATAGCCGGATTCCGCCAATCGCTTTCCAATAGCTGGACCTACACCGGGAAGATCAGTTACTTCAATTCCTGAAACGCTAGAATCGTCGCCGCCAACATCTAACATTTCTTCATCTTCAGCGCCTTCAAATTCCTCGTAGTCCATTTCCTCGTCGTCGTCATTTTCCGCATCTGCTGCCTTCTTTGGTGACAAATAGAAGACCTCCCTATATGACTCAACCATTGTACTTACTTAGTTGAGTCTGTAGACATGATAGTGTCAATTCATTGCATATAAAAATGGCACTAGTGGACAAACCGAGTGAGGGGGCTTTATTGATTTATCACGTCTTGGTTCTAAGAGGGGGTCACGCTCAATTAACATTGGACTAGTGAAAGATGTTTTTGAAAAGAAAATCTTCTAACCACGTGTTAAAGTGACAAGAATGAATTCTTCTTGTGGAGCGATTCGGATTCCACCCATATTTGTTTGAATTTGAATGAATGCCAATTCGCCACCTTCTTTGACACCCCTAACTATCTCCCAAGTCTTGCCAATTAGCGCACTTAGAAGCGCGGAGATTTCCTCTGCTCGCTCTAATGTTACGCCCCAGGTATTGATTGGGAAACCTTCAGGACTGATGAAGAGAGCGGCATATACATCAGGAAACTTGCTTGTAATATTCTGAATGATCCTTTCGAAAATCTCACGCTTTGGCATAGCCGTCATGTTTTTGCACACATCCCTAGCAGTTTCTGGGTGTTCTGGTATCTCAAAGGTGTTAAATGGACAAAGAAAAAGCTTGTTGTCATATAACCAGAAGGTTCGGAGAGGATAGGTCATGGAAGAAGAGCTAATGTTTCGGATAATATTCGTAATCGCTTTCGCAATTTTCGCTAGTATTAGAATCTATTTCAGAAGTCAGACAATTGGGAGAGAAAGCGAGAGAGAGGAAACGCTATTTGATAGACCAACAATCTTTCTCTCCGTTGTGATAATTTCGTTCTTTGGAATTATGTTCCTCTATATACTCCTTCCAGATTGGATCTTCTGGGCTCATCTAGATATACATGTCTTCATTCGCTGGTTAGGGGTTGTTTTGGGGTTTGTTGGAATTATACTGCTTTTCTGGATTCATAGAACTCTGGGAAAACAGTATTCGGCAAAGTTAGAAATCCAAAAGGGACATGAACTCATTACAACAGGACCGTACAAGAGAATAAGACATCCAATGTATACCGTATTCATGACATTCACAATAGGCGCATCATTGATGACTGCGAATGGATTAATGATAATTCTTTCAGTACTTCTAGCTATTCCATTTCATTGGATAACAAGAAAAGAAGAAAAAATGCTTACCGAGCAGTTTGGTGAAGACTATCAAAAATACATGGACAGAACAGGTCGATTTCTTCCACGAGTTCGAAGAAAAGATTGAA
>JBHLRT010000335.1:0-3521 GCA_048882305.1 Candidatus Thorarchaeota archaeon | reverse complement strand
TGATGTTCTTCTTGATATTCATACCACTTGGTATTTTCCTGTGGAAATTCAGAATCGAACAAGTTTCAGCTATATGGTTTCGATTGACTGGCAACGAAAACGGCGGCGAACACATACACTCTGAAAATGAAATTATACAAAATAGAAATGATAGTGAGGTTTAGAAAATGCAAATTGGTACAGACTTGGTTTTGTTATCGAGTATGGCAACAGTAGTCATCGCCATCTCTCTCTCCGGGTACCTGGGTCGTAAGTGGCTCTCTCAGAAGGTTCGACTCCTTACAGACCTTCCCTTAGTATTTGCCATCGCGTTTCTGGGTCAAGCCTTCAACATCGCAATAGTAACTCTACAGCATATTGGGCTATTGCCAGATGTGATGATCTTCTTCCGGATTCGGACGATAGGAATTGGTGCCTCAATAGTCCCAATCTTTGGTGCTATTCTCCAAATTTGGGCACCTTCCATCCAAAGATATCACAATCGACTGGTCTATCTCCTTACACTCTACTGGTTAGGGATGGACTTTTTCATGCCGAGTGAAACTCTGATTATGTCGCTTTTGATTCCAGTCTTAGTTGTTCTCGGAATCATGATGATGTTTACATTCATCATTACATGGAGAACTGGTCGTTTGAAAGAAGTTCGAAGTGAGCTTATGGTTGTGTCAGTTCTATTTGGAATGGCTAGTCAGATTCTTCGAGTACCATTTCTGACCACTTCCTTGTTCTATGTGCCAGACGTATTACTAGCAATTTCGATGGTGCTTACCGCACTTGCATTTGGTAATCCGTGGTACGGTAGGGAAAAGAAGATTCAGACTGAAGAATCTCCACAAATGGTGACCATTCCCTAAGATAGTTCAAATAATAAAATTGCAGCAAGTCCAGCGAATCCTGACCCTTGCTGCATCATTTTGAGTGTCCTAGAGAATGTATTATTAGTCTCTCGCATCCAACCCGCAATAGGTGCAAGGGTTATGGTCCAACAGAAACACTTTGCCAGACAATATCTCCGTGAAGAAACTCTTCCCAATACGTATTGCCCAGGCTGCGGAGCAGGAGAGGTATCTAATGCATTTCTAAAAGCAGTAGGTGATCTTGGTCATGATGACCTTAGCAAGTTTGCATTTGTTTCAGGTATTGGTTGTAGTGCATGGATTCCTTCACCGCATTTCAAGGCTGACACACTTCATACCACACACGGTAGAGCGATTGCATTTGCCACCGGTTTAAAGATGGCTCGTCCTGAGTTGAGAGTTGTTGTGATTAGTGGTGATGGAGACCTCGCAGCAATTGGAGGGAACCATCTCATTCATGCAGCTCGACGTAACATGGACATGACTGTGATTTGTGTCAACAACTACATTTATGGAATGACTGGAGGACAGGTCGGACCTACTACCTTCACCGGAGACCGTACAACTACATCGCCATATGGCAACCCCGAACGCCCGTTTGACCTAGCAAGGCTTGTAGCAGCTGCTGGTGCTAACTTTGTGGCAAGGTGGACAACTGCACATCCAATCCAAGCAGCACGAGCTATCAGGACAGCTCTCGAACGTGAAGGATTCTCCTTTGTTGAGATGATTTCGCAATGCCCAACAGCTTATGGTAGACGTACACGAGCTGGTGATCCTCCAGAGATGTTGAAATG
Organism: Candidatus Thorarchaeota archaeon; assembly: GCA_048882305.1. Classification (GTDB taxonomy): domain Archaea; phylum Asgardarchaeota; class Thorarchaeia; order Thorarchaeales; family Thorarchaeaceae; genus SMTZ1-45. The sequence goes on along the minus strand of JBHLRT010000335.1, from coordinate 1,867 downwards.
GTTCAAGAAACTACCAGTCAGAAAGAAGGGCGAGTCAATTGATAGATTAACTCCGACAAAAGATAGTATGGATTTGGGAGTTTTTGCAGATAGACACGAACCACCATTTACAGAACAGCTTGAAACAATTTATCGTAACATAAAGGAGTAATGCACAATGAAGACTGAGATTCGTATAGCTGGAACTGGAGGAATGGGAGTAGTTCTAGCTGGCGTCATTCTTGGGCATGCCGCAGCTGTCTATGGAGGTCTTGAAGCCGTTCAAAGTCAGAGTTATGGTTCAGAGGCTCGAGGGACAGCGGCTAAGAGTGAAGTGATTCTGAGCGATCAACCAATAAAGTATCCAAAGGTCCGAGAGTCTGATTACTTTATAGTAATGTCTCAGAAGGCTCTTGACATGTACCTTGCTAGCGCAAAGAAGAATAGCGTTCTCATCGTGGATCCGGATCTGGTTAATACAAAAAACTTGAGTGGATTCGAGATTGTAAAGGTTCCAGCAATGAAGACTGCTGATGAATTAGGTTTACGACTGGTATCTAACATGGTCATGCTTGGGGCATTAGTGAAGAAGTCTGGTTTGTTCCCATTAGAGATTTTGGAAAAAGCAGTTGCTGATTTAATTGGCTCCAAAGCACTAGATACGGACATCAAAGCAATACGCGCAGGTGCAGAACTAGTCTAACCACCGTGTATTAATGGTAAAACTGTCACTATGTCACCCTCGCTCAATTTTGTATCGAGTCCACCACTAAGACCAACATCTGTGTCATTACACAAGATTAGTGCATCACGATCGATTACTTCTGGACTCTCCCAAACCCCTCTAACAGAATCTTCACTCTCAATCAATTGTGTTAATAGATCTGATAGAACAGCACCATTATGAAGCTCTATCTCAATGGTTCCATTCTTGAACTTCTTTGCAAGAGGGCCTCTTAATTGAAGCGTGAGTTTCATGATATGTTGCCACTCGTCACGGATGAGTGAACGCTTGATAAAGTGCATGATTTATGCTCAAGTATCAAGCTCTATATTGAATGGTTGTGAAACGAGATTATGGCTGTGGAAGGTGAGCAGGAAGAACTTTTCCTTGTATCAAGCAGGTACGCCAGAATCTTTGGCATTTCTGATCCGACAGATAAGGTGGTCAGTCTAGTCAAGATTTTATCAGTGCTCCTTCCAGCTTTTGCGGCAAGCTTTCAAATTAGCACAACCTTCTGGATGATATACATCGCTGAATCTTTAGGTAATGGGGACTATTTTGCGGGACTTACTCTTGTTGGAATTCTGGTTGTCATTCAGATGGCAGTACAGACCTCCCTCGACTATCCTACCGGTGCCCTCGGAGACTGGATTGGACAACGATTCGTGATATCTTCTGCATTAATCTGTTACGCACTTGCATTTGGATTATCATCCTTGATTGTGAAAAACACGCCAGCCCCCATATGGATTTATGTTTCCATCTATGTGTTATTCGGACTAGGTTCCTCTCAGGAGAGTGGTGCCTTCAATGCTTGGTTTGATAACAACTACCGTGTCGCAATGCCTCATGATACAGACCGAAAGCAATATGGTGTATTCCAAGGACGATTGGGGATGGTGTGGCAGGTATCATCAACACTAGTCTTACTTCCTGGTTCGTGGCTTGCATACCTGTATGGAGAAACTTGGGTCTTTAGTTTACAAGCGGTCTTTTCTGTATTCCTCGCAATAGTCGTTTTTAGACTTGTAAGAGACTTACCTGGTGTCAGAGATGAACAGGAGCGACCTTCGCTTGGAGAGTATGGGTCGCTTCTCAAAGATGGATTCAGGTTTCTTTGGTCCAGCCGATTTGTTACATTGATTATGTTCGGAGAGGTCGTCA
>JBHLRT010000334.1:0-3532 GCA_048882305.1 Candidatus Thorarchaeota archaeon | reverse complement strand
CCTAGGTCTCCAGATGCGAGAACATCTAGTCTACCAAGGCTGAATATCAGATACATCTGGACTGTCCAAACACCAACACCTTTGATCTGAGAGAACATATCGGTTATTTCCGAAGTAGACAATTCACCAAGAGATTCAGTCTTGCGATATTTCCATAGAAAGCCACCCCTACTAAAAGCCTCAGCAACATTGTGGATGTACGAGGCTTTCTGCCTAGAGAGACCTACTGAACGGAGTTCTTCCTGTGACTTTGCTAGTACTCGTGCGGGTTCTAACTTTCTTACTAGGTCAAGAAACCGGTCATGGATTGTCTTTGCAGCCTTGTATGCAAGTTGTTGGTAGATGATTGATCTTGTGAGCATCACGAACGGCTCTTGCATTGTTGGCTCAAGTTTCATCTTTGCTTTGCGCAGTTGACTTTCAAGTTCAGGAACCTGTTTTGCAAATCGATCTAGAATGGGTTTTCTGAAGAGGTTCGCCATTGTAAGAGAAAGTAGACCTGCCTTTGTATTAACTGTGTCCATCTATGATGGCGGATTAGAACTCAGCAGGTTGAGCCTCTATAGTTGTCCGACAGAATGGACACTTAGCTTGAAGTGGTCCAACCCAGTCAACCTCTTCGTTACTCAGACTAGCTCCACATTCAGGGCACTCTGATGGAACTTGGTATATTATTCTGCGATCCACGGTAACTACAGTAGGCGTACCTCCAGAAGTCCCTATCTGTCGGTCTCTTGATTTTTGAGTCTGCTTCTTTTGCAGTGTATTTACAACTACTAAAACTGCAAAGACAATGAAGAACAAGCCAAAAGGACCCATCATTATTGCAATCGAAGAGAACATGATTAGGAAGCAAACAGCAATTATTGGTTCAAGATCTGCGGGCTCTTTTGACATCTATACCACAATTCCCCACGAAGTTATCTTCGTGACAGGACATATACTTTCTGTCTGTTCCGTGCATAGAATATCCCCTGAGTTAGAGAATTTCTGAAGCAATTCTAAATTTGCCTTGAGTTTGTGCTTTTGAAATACTTAGAGTGCAAACACTCAGAAAAAGCGAGGATACACAATATTACTAGGTTACTCAACCTATTCATTTGTGTATCACAATGAAATATGGAGTCTATATCTCTAACTTCGCGCTTCAAGGCGACCCCCATAAATTCCTTGAATTGGCAGTTGCTGCTGAAGGTGCGGGGTGGGATGGTTTCTTTATGTGGGACCACAATTATGCGGGAAAGGATGAATTGATTGCAGACCCGTGGATCACACTCGCAGCCATAGCATCACGCACTGAAAACATTCGAATTGGTACCACAGTGACTCCTCTACCAAGACGACGACCGCAGACGGTAGCAAGGGAGGTCGCCACTTTGGATATTCTTTCTAAGGGAAGACTCATTCTTGGAGTTGGATTAGGGGGTTCTTCTGATAATGATTATAGAAAATTCGGAGAAGATACTACTCTCAAAGAAAGAGCAGAGAAACTAGACGAATCTTTAGCAATTCTTGAGGGCCTTTGGTCGGGTAAACCATTTTCATTCTCTGGGAAGCACTACAAAATTGAGGAGGTCACATTCAATCCTCGCCCCATTCAGAAACCACGAGTGCCAATATGGTGTGCAGGCACATGGCCAATAAAAGCTCCATTCCGAAGAGCGGCAAGGTACGATGGCGTGTTTCCATTATCGATGAGTGAAGACATGTCTCTGGAGGAATATTCCGATGTAACTAACTATATCAAAATGCATCGAGGTTCTATGAAGGACTATGACATTATAATTATGGGGATGTCCAGTGGTGATCCAGAAAAAGACTTATGGATCAAGGAGTCCGAAACTCTTGGTATGACCTGGTATGTCGAAGTCATTATGGGAGATGAATTTGACAAGTACCTCGAGAAAATTGGGAAAGGCCCTCCTTGAAAAAATCCTAAAGTGAATACCTGTGTCTATCGAGGAACTCCTTTTTCTTGGCAGGAGTGGATGAAATCATAAACTTGAAATTACACCAATTTGCTACTCTGTTAAAAGTGGAGTTAGTTCGTAATTGTGGGAGTTTAAAAAATGAAACGAGTTGGTATTGTTCTGAGTATAATGCTAATACTCATTGGTTTACTACAATTGTATCTGATGAATATCAATAGTTCACCATCCATGTTAATATCTTGGAATATACTTGCTATCTTTGGATTCCTCTTGGGTATTCTACAGTACGAAATATTCGATCCCTCGCAAGAAAGTCTCCCCAAGAGAACTCTCTTTATTGCCATACTTTTGATACTTTGCTGTATCCAATTATTCCTGTATTCTATATTTCCAATACAAGACTGGGAAAGCGTCTTAGCAAGCGGATTTGGTTTAACAATGATATCCTTTGAGGAATCCACTTGGTATATACTATATGCGGTCAAAGGAAAACCCAATGCAAACGCGCCTTCTTGAATGCCTTGGAAAATCTTCTACAATGTATATCTGTGTCTATCAAGGAACTCCTGCTTCTTTGCAGGATTGAAAGAACTGAGCGCTTGGAGGTAACCGGTGATCCGACTGAACACCTCAACCCCGACAAAACCGCATTTGGGGCAGGGAATCCTTGACAAGTCTTCTATCGATGCGAACCTTGCACTCCGCCAGTCAATACCGGTCTGATATGTGCAGGCAGGGCATTGAAGCACGTCTTTCGTGAAGCTCCAGTATGAATTTAGAGTGGTTGTAGCTATCTTCTTCGTTAACTCCCAGAGTGCACCCGGATCCGGATTTGCTTCTCCAAGATAGATGTGGGTTAAAGCGCCTCCATCCATGAAGGGGTGGAACATTCCTTCCTTTTTGATACGTTGACTCAGCGGAAGATTAGCATTCACATCGAGAGTTGTACTGTTTGTATAGTAGACATTGGGAGCTTCGCCCTTGAGATACTTCCTCATCCCTGGGTATGCTTTGTAGTCTTTCAAAGCAAGTCGACCGGCCGCACTCTCAGCAGGAGTTCTTGTGACACCGAAATGTAGACCAGTTTCTTCTTGGAACTCAACAGCCCTTGCTTTAAGATGCTTCAACACTTTGATACCAAACCGTGTGCCTTCTGGTTCATGGAGTTGCTGATCAACCATCACCATAGCCATCTCATCAAAACCCACAGTTCCAAGTAAGAACTCGCGAGATGCCATTTCAATCAGTGGTGCACCATTAGGCTTTGGTTGCGTATAGAAAGGAACACTGCCACTGGCAATCAGTTTGTCCATTACTCGTTTCTTCTCGAGAATGACCTCCTTGGACAACTCCACATACTCGTCAACCTTCTCAAAGAACCTGTCCTCATCTGTACGCCCAAGCCAAGCAGCACGACCAAAGTTAGGAGTGACCATTTGACTTGCTCCAAACACCATATTACCAGATAGAAACTCTTCAAGTTCCTCATCACTACTAGCAGTCCACAAATGAGAGCAGCAACTACTACATCCAGCTTCGATATTCGAACGCCAATTCAGATAGTTCTCAAAGTATGGTGAACCATGCTTAGCTGTGAGTTC
>JBHLRT010000333.1:0-3534 GCA_048882305.1 Candidatus Thorarchaeota archaeon | reverse complement strand
TGAAAGGGGCCGGCAAAATAGGATCCATACCATGCTCCTTCACCTTGGATTTCCGTCATAGGATCTAAGATTCCTACGACTATGATATGATCACTATCGGTCCCTGCAGGAGCCCCCGGTGTGACTAATTGTCCAATTTTCACAGCACCGTATGGTGCAGTGGGTAGGAACATAAAGCCTACAACGGCTATGGCTCCGATTATTATGACGATAACAACTATGGCGGCAATTTGCTTTGATTCCATAGTTTTCTCTCCTTCATGACTCCTCTCTTAACGAGATGTGTTCATCATTGGTATATTCGCTGGTATTTAAGTCATAGGTTACTCAGAGTCGGTATCTTTTCTAGTCAATCATCTTTCCGTATGTAACCTATTGTTTTCGCACATTTTGCGTAAATTTCTTAGCGAAACTGAACACTTACTTCTCTTCTGAAATTCCCGCGAGATATTTCGCAATCTTCTTCCGTAGATCAAGGTCATATTGCTTCAGTATAGCTACATCTTCCATAGCAGGACTTCCTCCTCCATGAACACCAGCTACTGCTGAAACACCGCCAATTGAGGAGCACAACACGTCAGAGAGCGACCGATACAGTTTGTAAATGTCTTCAGATGGTACATCCTCTTTACGCTTGATATACTTCTGAATGAATGGTCCGATTGTTTCATCATAGAAGTCTGCTTCATGAGGAAGTGTTGCAGGAAGGCCTCCGGCTAAGTCAGCCAGAATCTCTAGCTCGTGGTAATAGTTCTTACCTGCATGCTTTCTACCAACATTACAGAACACTGTATCAGGAATCATGGTTCCTGAGTCGTCTTTAGTGGCTTTGTGTGCTGCAGCAATCCCCGCTGCGTAGACAAGCTCACTTACGCTAATCAAATCTGCAAGCTTCGATTGTACATGTTTCATGTTTTCAATTCCGCTATACTCGCTCACTAATGCGCTGTAGCCTAGAATGATTTCAGAGCTAGCAGGTTTGCATCCAGTATAGCTGTGTCGGTGATATAGCGCGAATAGTAGTGCTGCCCATCCTCCAAATGCATGTTCACCTTCGTCTCCACCAAGAAAGACTCTTTCATTTGGTACAAAGACATCATCAAAGATGATGAAATTCTCCACATCTCCGAAATCACCTGATGGACATTCATAGTAATCGCGTTTATGACTAGATGCACGTGTGACTAGCTTTACACCATCCCAGTCCCCGGGAACTGCAAAAGCAACAGCGTACTCATCCTCCTCAGGTGTAAGCATCCTAGTAGGAATTACAATGATTTCTTCTGCTACAGCTGCAGCTGTGATGTGATTCTTAGCACCTCGGACAACTATGCCATCATCTCTGCGTTCGACAACTCTTAGGTAGAGGTCTGGATCGGCTTGTTGATGAGGCCGTAATGCTCGATTGCCTTTTACATCCGTCTGTGCGCAGCTACCCACGATATCATTCTCTTGCCAGTACTTCAGATATTCTTTGAACCTCTGATTGTATGGTCTTCCGGTCATAGTTTCAGCTCGATGGGTGATAATAGAGAGTCCATTCATTGCGTCAATACCCATACAGCGGAAGACACAACCTCCAGTCAAGCGACATATTTTTCTCGTGAGTTCTTGTTTCTTCAACAAGTCATCAACGCTTTGATGGATATTGGTGAATCGATTGATTGTGCCGAATTCTTCTGACTCCACTCTGAGAAGGTCTTTGAAATCTGGATCATCGACTTTATCCAAGGTCAGAGCCATGACTTTTGCCACTGCCTGTAGTCGAGGATCATCACGCCCAACTGTTTTTCCATTTATGATTACGTTGGGTTTCATCGCATACAGTTTCTGTAGATATTCCTCTCCCGTTTTCATCATAATCAACTGTACCGCACACTGCAATCAGGTACTTAACTTAACCGGCAAACAGGTTTGAAATCGTTAAGTCTGAAAGAAGAGGTTAGTGTACTAATGTACAGACTTCTAGTAAAAGCATCCAATGAATCATTCATCCACATTGTCTTTTAATATAAAATATTCAAAAGATATAACGGAGAGTTTGATATGCGCGCTACAAAAAGCAAAATCATGACCCTTTGGGTCTTGTGTCTATTAGCAATGCCATTCATTCTCACACCTAGTGCTAGTGCATATACTGCAGGAGATGAAGCTGCAGTCTTCGGTCACACCTTCAATGAAGAATATTGGACAAATGACTCACTATTTGTTCAAGGCACTGATGGGAATGGCAGTCTAACTGCGTCATATGTGAATGTTGGTGATTTTGAAGCATTCTTGATTGCATTCAATGAATTCAATCATACAAATGGCCAACAGCTGATTGTACCATACCAGTTGTTTGGAATGCATTTCATCACACCAGGAAATCGTGAGGTCTTTATTGGAGCTGTATTCGCCTTCTTGTTGGTTCACAACGAAACTTATGGGAATAATCAGCTTCCTGATCTCGGTGCTGCTAAAGACGCGGCATGGTATGTGGTGCCAGTAGCTAATTCCACTACTTGGCCAGAATATGTTCCTTCTGTAGAACCTATACCCGCAACAAAGCTTGGTGAGAACCACTACCGTATGGGAATGCATTATTACAATCTCACATGTAGGATTGTCGATGCAAACACTCCATTGGGCTTTTGGCTTTCATTAGCTATACCAATTCTCGAGGTCGTCATCAGTGAACTCACTATTCAGTACGATATAGTAATTGATGAAACCGGAGAAGTCCATTCTGAAACCTTGTATACAATTGGTCAGGTACAGGAACTCCAACTTTGGGGCGTTGATCAAAATCCAAGTGACATCATCAATGACCAAATGGAGGTTTCTGCAGTTCACTTCCTATCCATTTTCGCAAGTCAATATTCGGTTGTGGGTACAACAAGCGGCAATACTATTGCTTCACCAACGGATACTACACCATTGGATGAAGACATAACTATTGAAGTTGGTCCTCATGAACGAGCCTTTGATATTGGATTTGGCCGATCTTATGACCTTGTTAACGAAACAACTGATACCACTGTGGATTCTGGTCTAACAGCTATCAATACACTACTTGGTGTGCGACTCAGTGACCTAATCCTCGTCTTGTGGCAAGCGCCACTTTCAGCATGGCTGTTTGCACACATGGCTTATGGTCTATCAACACAGCTTCAGAATACATATGCAAATGTAGGTGCTATGGTCGCTAATGTGAATACAGCATTTACAAATACAAACTGGTGGTATGCTGTCACATTCCCAACTTGGAATGGACTCCGTGTCGAGCAAGATCCGGTATATGTTGCATATACGAACCTCTATGCTCAACCAAGTGGTTCCGGCGGAATTTTCATTATCATTCTAGCAGTAGGAGTCATTGCTATCATAATGATAATGCGCCGTCGACGATAATCGACTCCAATAACCCTGGGATTCCGTTAGGATCCCAGGGATTCTTCTTCTTTTTGAACATCGGGTAATTTAAGAGATGCATCGAAGACATAGGCCTTAGAGGACCTCATGTTGTTATTTGAAAGACTCTGTAGGTTCAGC
>JBHLRT010000332.1:0-3536 GCA_048882305.1 Candidatus Thorarchaeota archaeon | reverse complement strand
ATAACAAAAAATTGCAACCCTCTTGAGGGATTTTTGGTATGGCAACTGGTGTAAGCCTGTAACAACACACAACTTATCTTTCAAATTAATTCCACAGAAACCAAGAAGATAGCTACCTACTTTAACATGTAGGTTGACTGATTGTTGTATGACTTTAGTTAAGGAAATGGTGGAATATCTCATGTGGGCAAACTCTACCATCTGGAGGGTTGTAGAAAGCCTCAAAGATGATGAGTATGAACGCAGACTGGCTGATGGCGCAGGTAGTATTCGAAGTAGGTATGTCCATCTTGCTGAAGATACGTGGGAGTGGTTTAATGACTGGCATGGTAAGTCACCAACAGAACCTGACTTTGGGATGATGAAAGGGGATGAACTCTATCAATTCATCGAAGATTACTTGAGAAAATGGCAGACACTAGTTGAGAAACGAACCATCAATGAGTTTGTTGACGAGAGAGCAGGCAAGAGAGTATCAATCAAGTTTGATGAAATAATCTTCCACTTGGTGAATCATTTCACATATCACCGTGGACAAATTGCGATGGGACTTAGAATTCTTGGAAAAGAGGTGCCCATGACTGATTATGTCCCCTACAGATTCGCTCCAACCTTGTAGACCAAAATTGGTGGTCTAAATAAAGGAAAATCTGGAACATATGAACGAGGCATAATTTCATGAGAATACGATAGATTGTATAGATTTGAGGGATAATCAATACACGATTCCATGTTCAACATAGTATTTCATCAGTGTGACTGCTTCACCCCATCCAGCAGCACACTCTAACATAGCTGCTCTTCCTGTTGGTGTATCATGATATCCATATTCTCTTAGATGTACAACAGTTCCTTCTTCCACAGCTTCAAAGTCAATCTCAATAGTTGTAGCATATGATGGATCATCAGAATACCATTGGAAAACAAACCGTTCAGGTCGTTTTGCCTCCAATACCGGACCTCTAGACTCCATTGTGTACTTGTCGGGGCCCCAATCCTTCCAACGGAATGTGATAATTCCTCCAGGTCTACCATCCACCTCAGACCCAACAGTGAACCAAGCATTAAGTCCATCTGCAGTACACAGAGCATCATAGACTTTTTCTGGCGGGGCTCGAACGAGAGTGGTTTGTTTGATTTCAACATCAATTAGTTTAGTCATCTAAAATCCTCAAAACATTGTTAACTATAGTTATTACAATGATGGTAAAAAAACTTGCGCCAATGACATATTATCAATCCAGATGACATTTAGATTGGTAACGACACTAGTGACTTAGGGGTGTGGGACATCTGCATGAAAGATAACTATACCCTGAAGAAGAAACATCAGTAGTCGAGCTCTTCCTTTGCTGGCATTTCTGGTGTTTCTTCCTGCGTCTTCTTCTTGGAACCTTTTCTCGAAATCACTGGTTTCTCTACTTCTTTGGCTGCAAGTTTTCGCGCAAATCCTTGGATGAATCCAACTGATCGTTTCTGCATAGCTTCATTCAAGAATACGACCGGCATTATGAACGCCATCACAAGCAAGGGAATGCCAATTGTCCACAAGCTACTAATGAGAAGTAATTGTGGTGTGGGCTCTATTCCCTGAATGATAAATGGTCTGATGAAATGTGCACTCAGCATCGCGATTGGAAATGCAAAGAGAGAGTATCCTCCGAGCATACTACCATACCAGCGGCCTACACCCTCAGTATCTGGACATTGTCGTACATCCAATTGACCTTCCTTGAGGTATGTGACAATTCCAGCGTCGTTGAGGACCCAAGTAGGAATAAACAGCCCCAAGGCAATGGGCATGATTATGAGCGCGCCCATTAGAGTGATACTGAGTCCAATCAGGTATTGGTCTCCAGGAGGAAAAGTATCATAGGTATCTGAAAGAATTCCTTCAATGATGCCCATAACTAATCCAGCAGAACTGATACTGAAAAGAGCTGGGGCAACGCTTCGACGGAGCATTCTGTAGCCACCAAAATCCTGACCGATATCCATGATGCTAAAATTGTATGTGGTTGACTTGACCAGACGACTGCCAATAAGGAAGAGGGCTGCGAGGGGCAATGCTATGACGAAGTACTCTATAGCTATCACAGGAATTGCGATTCCTAGAATAATCACAATATCAGTGAAAAGCGATCCCTCAATAAAAGGGAAGAATTCGAAGGATGGAACTATTGTCGTCACCTGATACATGATGTATAGGGCAGCTGCAATACCTCCAGCTGAGAATAGGAACGGAACAAAGAATCTCAATTTACCCATTTTTTTACCAAACTCCTTTCTTTTTTCCTGAGTCGGTTCTATTTTATAATATATAGAAAAGAGTATGACAACGAGGTTTAAATCTCACTCTTTAGCGGGATTGTAATTAATGGCGCTCCAAATTGATGCAAATTCAAGCCGGACTGTAGCTTTTGTGGCTGTATTCGCATCCCTGACTGCAGTTCTAGATATCATTCCAGCATTTGGCTTCACCTCAGGTGTTTGGGACAGCTGGGCATTTCTATTGAGTCCTATTGTAGGGATTCTGTTGGGACCCTACTTAGGTGCAATATCTGTAGGGCTCGGAAGTCTTATTGGACATGCGATTATGCCGCGTGATACTATTGAGTTTCTATTCATGATTGGTCTGTCTGTTGGTGCTGCAGTTGGCGGTTTCGTATACCAACATAGATGGAAACCTGTTCTTGCCATCTATACCATCATGTTGTTCGGGTATTTCATATACCCAATATCATGGGGACTTCCACTATGGGGTATCTGGGACATTCTTCTAGGATATGGTGTTGTGTTGATTTACTCTATAGCAACAAGACATGGGTATTGGTCAAACTCAACCGAGCTGCATAGGCTGCTCCTACTAGTTTTCTGTTGTGTGATTGCATTAGAATCGGATATACTATTTCGTGTCTTTGTTCTTGTTCCAGGACAAATGTGGTGGTTCTATTACGCGATGACACCAGCAGACCTGACATTGCTGTGGATTGGTGCAGGATTCATTACTCCAATCAAAGTGGTGATGGCAACTATTGTCATGGTAACCTTGGGACGTCAATTGCTAAGTACTCTTGAACAACAAGGTGGTTCAGTTGCCATGGGCGATGCGGATTCGTTCCAAGACTAAGCTTCAGCAGGAGTTTCTGGATCAGGCTCTTGAGCTTTCATAGGAAACCATCCTGCCCATGCAAGTAGCAGAAAACAAACTAATGCAATGACAGCCCAAGAACTGTAAGTGACCAATTCATAGAGAGGATAGTGTGTTTCTATTCCAATCAGAGGAAAAACATAGAGGTCAATGAGTATCCATGCAATGAATAATGAAGCTGAGGCTGTCGTTCCTATTATACGTCGGCGACCTAGAAATCCAGAGTCCATGGTTCCCACTGATTGCATCACTGAAGGCAGAGTTTTCTATGTTGTCATATGGACTAATTGTTTTACACCCATTACTTCAGGATAAGTCAGTGACTTAATGAGCAGCATGAAAACCCAAAACTGTTCTATCGAGCTAATTTCAACAGCCAATGATG
>JBHLRT010000331.1:0-3540 GCA_048882305.1 Candidatus Thorarchaeota archaeon | reverse complement strand
TTAAGATTTCAAGAGGTCCTTTACCTTATACTCGAAAAGACATTACCTTAGTTAAACGGCAGTGTCAAGCTACTGCATACGAAGAGACCGTACCTTTAGGACATCATTTCGAGATGACTCTCTTCAATGCAGGACACATTCCTGGAAGTTCCATGGTTTCAGTCAGAGTGGATGGAAAGAGAATTTTGTTTACTGGCGATTTCAACGCGATAGAATCCCAGCTCAATCCCGGTGCTAGAAAGAACCTTCCTAAGCATGATATTGTTGTGACTGAAAGCACCTATGCAAGACGAACCAATCCTGACCGTGAAGAGATTGAAGTTGCACTCATGGACTCTGTGATTGAAACATTGGAACGCGGTGGTGTTGCACTGATTCCAGCTTTTGCTGTAGGTAGAAGTCAGGAAATAATGTGTATCCTTGAGAAAAATGGTCTGCCTCAGAAATATCCGATATATCTGGATGGTATGGCTCGTGATGTCGATGATGTACTCGTGAAACATCCTGAATATCTACAAAGCCCACAGGCTTTCCAACGTGCGGTGAAACGCGTTCACATAATCACTGATAATCGGGACCGGGCAAATGCCGTTAAGAAAGGTGGTGTGATTATCTCACCAGCTGGGATGTTGAAGGGCGGCGCATCACATCTCTACTTTAAGATGGTCCATGATGATCCTAAAAACTCAATCATTCTTGTGAGTTATCAGATTCCAGGTACTCCCGGTGCGCAACTCCTCGCAACACGAAAGGTCACCGTCAATGGACGACTGTTTGAAGTTACTGCAGATGTCCGTCAACATCATCTCTCATCACACTCTGACTCAAGAGGTATGTTAGATATGCTCCTGAAAATCCCTGGAGAACCCAAATTCTACGTTATCCACGGTGAGTCGGACTCATGTGATGCTCTAGCTGAGCGACTTGAGAAAAGGAAGCGTGTAGCACATGTTCCAGAAATTAACGAGTCTGTTGAGATTTGATCCTCTACTCAGATCCAGGTCTCGCTTCAACAACTTGACATTTGACCTGTTGGAGAATCTCCTCTGCCTTCTGGGGCTCAACTATTAGTGTATAGAGGTAGCTGCGCGTACGGAGCTTTAGCTTCACTTGATCTTTGCCCCTCTTGACACGGCATTCCTCTGCATCCTCAGTCATCTCGAGGAATTTGTCGACATCGTAGATTTGTTTTGGCATTGTTAAGCACCATACTGTTCTTGTGAAGTGGTGGGCCGGAGGAGATTCGAACTCCTGACCTTCGCCGAATTCCAAGGAAGTCATTTGCTGGCTTCCTTTTGTGAAGGCGACGTCATAACCGGGCTAGACCACCGGCCCTATTATCGGCCTTTGGAGCTATGAACTACTTCTTGGATCGTCTCTTTGGTCTAAGGTCTTTGTTCTGACATTTTCTGCACTTCTTTGCCTTTAGTGGATTAGTTGCTCCACAGTATCGGCAAATGGACTTGTACAGCAAGTAGTGCTGTGCTAATCTTCGTTTCTCGATGTCAGCTACTGGCATCATTAAGACCTCATATCATCGATGGCAAACAGAGTAGTCTCTAGTAAGCCCGCTCGGCTTTCCAGCCGTGTTGTGTTTTAAAAGCTTGTGCTCTTTCCACAAAAAGTAGTTCATAGAATCCTTCACATAGCTTCTTTCAGGAGTCTTGCAACATCACTTGGTTTCTCAGCTACTGCCACCCCTGCATCATTCAGTGCCTTAATCTTTGCAGCTGCGGTTCCTGAACTTCCGCTGATGATCGCCCCTGCGTGTCCCATCCTTTTTCCTGGAGGTGCGGTCCTACCTGCAATAAAACCAACAACAGGAAGGTCGTACTCTTTCTTGATGTAAGCTGCAGCACGTTCTTCTGCATCGCCACCTATCTCGCCTACTAAGACTAAACCCTTTGTATCTCTGTCTTCTTTGAAGAGCTTGACAGCTTCTATTGTGGTGAGTCCAACACATGGATCACCTCCGAGACCTATCGCTGTTGATATACCAATACCTGCATTGGTCATTCCAGCTGCAATTTCGTAGGTGAGTGTTCCACTTCTAGACATGAGTCCGACATCACCATCTGAGAAGACATGACCTGGCATGATGCCTACTTTCTGCTTTGCACCAGGTGTGATGACTCCTGGTGTATTAGGTCCAATAACAGTGATTCCCTTGGCTTTTGCAGTGTGAACAATGCGAATCTCATCTTTCACAGGTACATGTTCAGTGATTACTACAACAGGATTCAGCTCTGCTGCAATTGCTTCAAGAGCTGCATCTCCAGCAAATGGTGCTGGAACAAAGATAATCGAGGCATTCGCTCCTGTGGCTTCTTTTGCATCAATGACACTGTCGAAAACAGGTATACCATGTACCTCCTGGCCCGACTTGCCAGGTGATGTTCCAGCAACTACCTTTGTACCGTATTCTAACATTGCTGCAGAGTGGAATGTCCCTTGTCCACCTGTAATTCCTTGTACGATGACCTTGGTATCCTTACCAACTAGAATTGCCATCTATGCAACCTCCTTCGCCAACTCAACCACCTTTGAGGCGGCTTCTTCCATTGTTTTGAGAAATGGTATTCCTGCTTCGTTCAAAATTGCTTGCCCCTCCTCCTCGTTGGTACCTACCATCCGGATGACCATAGGAGTTGTAATGTCCCCATCTTCTCTTGCGGCCAGTATTCCTTTAGCGACTTCGTCACATCGTGTAATTCCACCCATTATATTGACCAAAATAGCCTTCACTTTTGGATACATTAACGCAATTTCAATACCTTTCTCAACCCTCTCTGCATCCGCTCCTCCCCCCAGATCAAGGAATGTACTTGCCTTTCCTCCATAAATAGAAACAGCATCGAGAGTCGCCATTGTCAAACCTGCACCATTACAAATACATGCTATATTGCCATCTAATTCAACATAAGCCATATCATGCTCAGTAGCTAGTCTTTCGCGATCGTTCTGTTCAACAGGTTCTCGTTTGAGCTTTTCAATTATGGCTTTGTGCCTGAAGAGCGAATTGTCATCTATATTCAAACGTGCATCCGCAGCATAGAACTTTCCATCCTTTGTGAGGATTAGTGGATTTATCTCTGTCAACTCAACATCATAAGCTTCAACAATATTCCAGAGTTTTTGAAAGAAACTCCCAAGCTGACTGATTTGCTTTCCTCTGAATCCCATTGCTATTGCCATCTGACGGGCTTCAAATGCTTGGAAACCAAGATTAGGATCAACATGCATTTTGATGATTTTCTCAGGATTCTCTTCAGCAAGTTCTTCAATTGACATCCCACCAGCCGCACTACCGATAACAACATACTTGCGCTCATTCCTGTCAATCGTTATTCCAGCATAGATCTCTTGCTGAATGTCTAATTTTTCTTCGACCAAGATTGCTTCCACAGGAAGTTCATTGATGCGCATCTTTAGAATCTCTTCTGCACACTTCTCTGCTTCTTGGGGGGTGTCAGCAAATTTCACACCACCTGCCTTTCCTCTTTTGCCTGCAAGTACCATTGCTTTCACGACAACTGGTTT
>JBHLRT010000330.1:0-3542 GCA_048882305.1 Candidatus Thorarchaeota archaeon | reverse complement strand
AAAGGAACTTGAAATTCCTGCTTTTGCTCTCGTCGACTCCGACCCATATGGACACTACATATACTCTGTGTTCCTTAGAGGTAGTAAACGACTGAGCTATGAATCACCCTTCATTGCAACCCCCGAACTGAAACTTCTTGGTGTACTAAGCCGGGATTTGGATGAATATAGAATCCCTAAGGCTGTTCGAATTCCAATGCAACCTACTGACATCAAACGTGTCAAAGATATGTTGAAGGAACCATTTGTCCAACGCAACAAACCTTGGGTGCGGGACCTGGAGTTGATGCTCAAACTCAAAGAGAAAGCAGAGATTCAGGCATTTGCGAGTCATAGTTTTGAATATCTAACTGATGACTATTTGCCTCGTAAGCTTGAAACGGGCGATTGGATTTAGATTAATCGTTCTCTTTGCCATAGGGGAGTGCTTATTACCAAAATAGTGGTTTGAAGATAACTATAGACAATTAATGGATGTTTATGTAGTGATTTCTAAGGTCGGAACCGAAGTTATTGATAGTCATGCGCACTTCTTCACATATGATACAATAAAACGTTGGATTGACAGAGGTGCCTCATTAGAGAGGATGCAGAATCGAGTGAATTACCAAACTGATATGTCGGAGTTGACTATCCCCAATGAGAACTGGGACGCTGGTCAGATGTGGGTAGATGAACTCGATAAATACGGCATCACTGCAATTGGAATGATGATTGGAGAAGAAGTGTGGGATGAGTTCAATGAAACTAGAAAGCGGTTTCCTGGGCGATTCCTGGGTTATGCGAATATTGATACGTCTCAAGAGAATGCAGTTGAAATGGTGAAGAGAGCAGGAAAGGATGGTTTTCAGGGAATCAAGCTTTACCCAAGCTCTGGAAACCTACACATGTATGACGAGAGGGTCTATCCTATCTATGAAGAAGCTAAGAAACAGAATCTTCTAGTTATCCTTCACTTTGGCATAACAATCGGAGATCAAGCAAATCTCAGATATGGAAATCCTCTTGACATCCAAAAACCAGCTCAGGATTTCCCTGAATTGAACTTCATGATAGCTCATTTTGGAGCCGGTTTCTTCAGAGAAGTATTGATGCTTATGTATCAGACACCTAATGTAGTGATGGATACAAGTGGTAGTAACATGTGGATGAAATATCAGGATGCGGACCTTACTATCACAAGAATCTTCGAGAAGGCTCTCACAGCTGGTGCATCTTGCAGAGTAGTGTTTGGAACTGATTCTTCATTTTTCCCTCGTGGTTTCAGATACAATATACTCGAAGAACAATACAATGCTGTTAAAGCTCTAGTACCAAAATTCAACTACACTCAAGAAGATGTAGACCTCATCTTCAGAGATAATATCTTACGACTTACAGGATTCAAACCGGGGAAAGTCTAGAATAGCTATGCTTTCCTTATCTTTTTCTCCAAACCCCTGAGTTTCTTGTTATCCTCGCCCTCGCGATACTTTGCAGCTGCTTCCTGATATTTAGCCAACGCATCCCTGGTGCTTCCCTGCTTTGCTAGTTGATCTCCTTGAGATTCAAGATCTTTGCCCCATTCTATATATGCTTCTCGGACTTTTTCCGAACAGCGGGCTCTTTTCTTGGCATCAGTACTGAACATATAGAGTTCTCGAGCTTTGCGATATTGAACAATAGCCCATTCATATTCCTGAACTTTCATATGGTTGTCGCCCTGGTCGAAGTGGAACCTAGCCATTTCATCGTAGCCTATGTCCACACGTTTTACGCTTTCAGCAACACCCTTCTCATTGCCTGCTTTCTCGAAAAGCATTTTGGCAATCTCAAATGATTCAATTGCCCTTTCATGTTCGTTCTCGTGCAGACGAGTTTCACCATAGTCAAGTCTCGCTTTCCCCATGGCTTCATAGACATAATCTGGATATTCAAAATCATCCGCCGAAAGTGAAATCCCGCAATTTGGACAAGCAGGGATTTGCATCTCCTGTAGAGGTCCCTTGAATCCCACTTTATCTGGTTTCCCAACAACTACATCAATGAACGTTTTTGTAGTGCTTCCTCTCCCTTCCGGGAACAAGTGCTCCACTGCTTCTTTTGTTTCCTCTCGAATTTCCTGAGGAGTACCATCTGGGAAAAGATGTTCAAGTGCCTCTTCAGTTGATACAGGGACCTCCTCCTCATATACCCTTGGAGGTTCAATCTCAGTAAAAGGCATACCTTCCTTTATTCCCTCGACACCTTCTTCCCAAGACATATCTGTGCTCCGCCCTTCAGCTTCCTTAGGTGGGTCTATTGGGGTTTCAACAGAGGCTTCTTCTTCAGGTATGCTCAGATCTATCTCATCAACTGGAAGTTCTTCCTCAACAGGTGTTGATACAGCAGTTGGCATTTCCTCCCAGCTAAGATCGTCATCAACTGGTGGCAATACTTCCTGCTCTGAAACAGGAGTAGTTTCAATGGGTATCTCTTCTAATCCTGACTCTTCTAGACTGGGTAGTTCTTCAGACTCGTCAAGGATTTCTGAGTCTTCGAGTGTTGTTTCCGGTGGGGCAATTGGCAAATCATCAGGCAATTTGTTTCCACAACCTAGACAGAATGTCGATCCTTTTCTCATACGCTTGTTACAAGTTGGACAGATTACTTGCTGTTGCATTTGTGAATCGCATTCCTATAGTCAGGCGGTGCCCTAACTACGTATATGAAATCAGAGTCTTCACATATGAACGCTTTTCGTACAAAATAACTGATTGCGCATTTGATGGTCAGGGGAGATAAAACAGGAGATAGGTGATAATTGTTATTGCACAACTGAGAATGACACCAGCAGCAGCTTGCCCTATTGTATGCTGTTTCAAGGTTATCCTTGAAAAAATCACGAGAATCCACACAAGTATCACTCCATATGCAATCGGTCCGAAAACATAGATCAATGCAGTACCCGGTCCTCCAATTCCAGCACCGTGAACTGATATCTTCCATCTCAACGTCACTAACATCATTCCTAAGGTTACTGTGAAATATGCGGCTGCTAGTGTACTCATTACAAGACAATCAAAATAGTTGTAGATTGCAAAAGCTACGACATCACACATCATTGAGAATAGAAAGAATTTCGTCCTAGTTTCACGTTCAGATACATCAAGATCTACATTGCCTTTCCATGCTTCGTAAACAATCGGAGCGGGAGGTAAGATGACCATTATCAAGATACAGATTAGAATCGAGGATAAAGGCGTAAGTACGGGGCCTAGTCCAATCGGAGATGCCAGAGAGAAGATGACACCAACATAGAGATTAACCAATGGTGCTGCAGTGAGTCGTGATATCAGTCTAGACAAAGTTATGCTTGGCCCTTTCAAATCCAATACTTCGTCGTGATATTTCACAAGATTCACCGAGTTGATTCGTAGGTTTCAAACTCAATCTTCAATCTTTTCTTCGAACTCGTGAAAGAAATCGACCTGTTCTGTCAATGTATTTTTGATAGTCTTCACCAAACTGTTCGGTAAGCATTTGTTCTTCTTTTCTTGTTATCCAATGAAATGGAATTGCGA
>JBHLRT010000329.1:0-3545 GCA_048882305.1 Candidatus Thorarchaeota archaeon | reverse complement strand
GAGGAGGGCTTGTCTAGTTGCATTACGATGGACTGTAATCTCTGTTGCAAGATCGTACTTCTCAGTCAATCCCAAGACATTTGCCAAGTATGAAGTTGACAAGCCTTGTACCACCAGACTTACGAAGAGAACAATAAAGACGATAGCATATATTGTTGGTACAACCGTAGCAATCTCATTGATATAGGTAGGTAAGTTTGATTCTTGAATTATCACAGTGACAGAGATTGCTGCGAGAGCTGCACTTGCTACACCCTTGATTCCTGCCCAACTCAAGAAGAACCTCTCCTTGAATCCCATACTTCTATCTCCTGCGGTTACAAGGAAGACTGAGATTGGTCTTGCTACAACTATCACTAAAAATGCAGTAAGTAGACCAAGAACAATAACCCCTGGAAAAGCTAACACAAAACCAATTGTTTCTGTGGGGATTATCCTGCCGTCCAGAAGTTCAATTGCTGGAATTGTTATCCCACCTATGTCGACTTCTCCTGGAATTAACGGAACACTTAATGAATATCCCAATAGAACGAAGACTGCTATTTCAAAGAAGAATGAGACATTCTTCATAACACCTCGCATTGATCTCTGAGGAAGCGGTTCAAGGCCAATTCTTCTCGCATTAGCCATGAACAATCCTGCAAACACAGCTGCCAGTGCTCCCGGATGTATATAGAACACAGTAAATAGTTCTCCAACTCCATACGCTAGAAATGGTGTTGTAGCTGTCAAAATTGAAACGTTTGTATCATCTCCAGCCTTCGGTATTGCCCATCCAATTACCTTTGCAACAAGATAGCCAATTAACACACCTAATCCCATGCTAGCGAAAAATTCGCCCAGTATGAATCCCCAATTCAAGGCTCCTGATGCGCTAACAAGAGATGCAATGACAATTGGTTCGAACACTAAGATTACCAATATTACGGATGTGGCATCGTTGAAGACCGCCTCTCCTTCCAGAATAGAGAAGAGTTTTCGTTTGACCCGAACGCCTCCTGACTCCAAGACAGAAAATAATGCAGCTGGATCAGTTGGAGCAAGAATCGCTCCAATTACAAAAGCTGCAATACCTACTGGAATACCAATTGCAGCTGTGACAACCGCTATCGCAAAACCACCAATTAGTGCAGTTGCCAAAACTCCTATGGTTGCAAGTAGCAATACATTAACTATTGATAGACGTAGTTCGCGGAGATTCAACGTCAATCCTGCATAGAAAAGGACTGCGGCAAGTGTCAGTTGTGCGATAAAATCAAACCCTGCAATCTGCACAAGTGGTGTTTCAGGATTCAAGTATAGAAGAACGCGTCCAAGTCCAAGACCTGTTATGACTAGTGGTATGGGGTGTGGCATTCGATATTTCTCTGCAAACTTTGCTATTGCCACTCCTACAATCAGTATTCCAGAAATAAGAACAAGAACTGATGTAGATAGTTCCCCCGTTTCCATCACAAAGAATCAAATCTCCGCAACTATTTCCGCACATTCTTTGATGTAATCTGAGATGTGTTCAAGGTCAGCCACAATCTTACGCATCATATAACATGCAAAATCACTATCTCCACCTGTTGCAACGGATATCTGACGACAGATGATTATATTGTCCTCATCGATTAACCGCTCTAGTTTGATGATTGATTCGAGAGTTTCCTCTGATTCAATGGTAGCATCTCCCGCTCTATGATGAACCATCAATTTCAAGGTAGTCATCATCTCATTTACTCTAGCTGAAATGGTTGTCATTGAATTCATGAAAATTTCATTGAATGTTTCCTCCTGTAACATATCAATACGGACAAGTACACGAAGAAAGGTATGTTGAATGTCTAAAAGATAAGAGATGATTGACTGTGCCATGATTCCCGTCCCATCCCTCGGTAACTTTTTTGAGAATGTGTATTTATCGATCAGTCCTCTAACGAATTTGAACGCCTCTTTCCTCTTTACTTCCCAACTTTCGTCACTCAATTCCTCACATTTAGCACAAAGACGTTTGTGGACATATTCGGAAATTTGTTCCTGAGTTGCTAGAATTGCCTCAATTTGGCTCAGGATTGCCGTTCTATCAAGAACGTCAGATGTCATAATCTAAGCGTCCTCCTCTTTCCGTCGTCGCCACGATAATGTTATGTCTACATGAATAAAGTGTCGTCGAATTGTTACCTCAATCCCAGTTTCAACTGGTTCACCTAGAGGAACTTCGATAACACCTTCTTTCAATGTAGGCATAGGGATTTGAAGTCTTTCTCCCTCTCGTATTTGTTCTGCTATTTCGACAAGAAGATCTGCTAAGCTACTTAGCATCTTCTCCTCCTCGAACTCATATTCTTCAATACGCATCTTGCATTCTCCTCTGATCAGCAATGCAACTGTTTGCGAATTAAAATATTCAGCCTTTTTAGAGTAACTCTTTGGTTAAATTACTCCTTTCAACCATCATCCTTAATTAGAAAGCTAGAATCACCTGCTTTGAAACATCTGAGGAAGTACATCCAATGGGTGAAGATAAAGAGGACTTTGTAGTGACTCCTTGGGAAGTCAGCGGTATTATGGACCAATCCGTATATGACCGTCTCATTGAGAAGTTCGGGACTGAAAGGATAACCAAAGAGCTTCGAGAACGAATCTACAAAATCACAAAAGAGAAACATATTCTTCTAGAGCGTGAGCTCTTCTTCTCACACAGAGACCTTGGTTGGATTCTCGACGAGTATGAGAAGGGTAACAAGTTCGTTCTCTATACGGGGAGAGGTCCTAGTGGTATCACTCACATAGGCCATCTGGTCCCTTGGCAATTCACCAAATGGATGCAAGATAGGTTTGATGTCCCTCTCTATTTCCAAATGACCAATGATGAGAAGTATTTCTTTGAACCTCATCTCAGTATTGAAGATGTGCGAAAGTACACGTACGACAATACTCTCGACCTTCTTGCGCTGGGATTCGAACCGAAGAACACCTACATCATTCAAGACATTGAACACATCGACCTGCTCTATGAAATTGCTGTCGAGGTTGCTCGAAAGGTGACATTTTCTACAGTCAAAGCGGTGTTTGGATTCGATAACAGTACAAATATTGGTTCGACTTGGCATCCAGCGATTCAAGCGGCTCCTGCCTTTTTACATTCCTGGATTTATGGAAAGAAGACACCTTGTATAATTCCATCAGCAATTGATCAAGATCCATTCTGGAGAATAACACGGGATGTTGCTGAGAGGATGGGGTATTACAAACCAGCTGCCATCCAATGTTCCTTCGTTCCTGGTTTGAAAGAGGGTGGGAAAATGTCCTCGTCAGATCCGATGTCCGCTGTTTTTACAACGGACACTCCGAAGCAAGCGAAGAAGAAAGTCATGGCTGCTTTTACTGGTGGACGAACCACTGTTGAGGAACAGAGGAAACTAGGAGCCAATCCAGATGTTTGTAGTGTCTTCAAGTACTACAACTTCATTTTCATGCCAGATGATAAGGATCTTGCAGACATTGAGAAGAAGTGTCGCAGCGGAGAGATTCTCTGTGGTGAATGTAAACAAATCCTC